>CAYJFX010000043.1:0-16319 GCA_964369735.1 uncultured Treponemataceae bacterium | reverse complement strand
TGCAACTTCTTTGTTTGAAGGTTTTACTGGAGCACTACACTTTAACAGTTCAATGCTGCGCTTCCATGCCTTTGTGTAAAAGTCTTGTTTTTTTTGCAGCCTCATAAAAAGCGCACTATTTTCATCCACACACATTAATTCAAGCATACAACTGTTTTTCTTAATGTACGTATTATTGATTTTCTCTATATCATAGTTATTTTTTACTATTTTTTTTTCGATAGAGTTTTCCAGTGTTTCTTTATATGAATAAAGCTTTTCTTCACTTATACCTGATATTTTAGATAAGACGCTTATATGTTGAGTTGTCAAGTAAAAACATGATTTCATTGCCAATACTAATATTGTTAAAACTTCCTCTTTTGTGTAAGCATTAGAATTAAAATCATGTACAAGTAAATTTTCAGTTTCATATTCACATTCTGTGTCGCAGACTACCAAAGGTGTTTCTTTTTTATAATAGTATTTTACAGATTCACCTCTTGCCATTTTATGATAATACTCTCTATACCATGATTTTCTAAGATTTGTTACAATATTTATAATATAAGTAGAAAATGATGATAGTGATTTGGAATAATTTTTTATTATCATTTCTATATGTTCTAATAGATATAAGATATACTCGCTTTTATCATCTTCCTCCATATAAGGTAATCCGAATTTTCTTGGAGCAACATACACACACTCAATAATTTTTTTTCCAACATCATCAATAGTTAATTCTTCATTAATCATCTTTTGATACAATTGATTTACAACATCCCTCATAACACTCTCCTTTTTTTGTTTTTACAACATCAAGCATCGCATTAAAATCAGATTTTTTACACATTTATAATTCGACATTAATGTTGCAGTAGTATCATACCTCTTTCCTGTATATGATTACTTGCAAATATCATGCCAATGTTAGAATTTGAAACAATTTTTAAATCACGTAATTATAAGCAAATACAGTTATGTTGAGATTCAATTTAAAAGAAAAAATCTATTAGAAAAATTATTTTTTTATTTTTGTATTTTTATAAAGAAAAATTTAAAAGACTTTTGAAAATTCTTCTAAAATTCTTGGAATAAATGTTTTTAACTTTTCCTGAGTACTCAGACCTGCTGCATTTTTATGACCACCACCACCGAATTTTGCGGCAATAGCACTCACGTCAATTTCATCTTTTGAACGAAACCCTGCAGTACATTGTGTTTCTGTTTCTTGACGTAAAAAAACAACAGCTTGAACCTTTTCGGTTGAAAGCAGTAACTGGTAAAGAGCATCATTATCCCGTCCATCTCTACCGTACTTTTGTGTGTCTTCCATAGTTTCATATGTAATAATTAGTTTTCCATCAAAGTACTGTGTCGCTCGATCTAGACTAATTGATAATAGCTTTCGTGTTGAAAAGGCCTTGCCACTTTCTATATCCTCAAAGGTTTTTCTCGGGTTTGCTCCCGCCGAAACAAGCCTTGAAGCACAAAGAAATACATCCTTGCTTTTTTCATTTAGAAATCTAAAAAAACCTGTATCGGTAGAAAGTCCAAAAAAGAGTAGCTTTGCATCTTCTTCATCAATATTATCAAAATTATGCTCATATAATTGCTGAACTAAACAGGTTGTTGAAGGTGAACTTGAAATAATTATTGAATTTTCGGTTGAATCAGCTGTTCTGTGGTGATCTATAATAAATGTATCATAGTCTCTAACTTGCTTTTCAATTTCTTCACCTAATCGATGAGACTCTGAGCAATCTACAATAAATAGTCCTATTTTGTTTTTGTTAGAACTTAGTGGTTTAAAGGTATTGGTAAAGAAGGGCTCAAAACGCTTTGCTTCGCTTCTTTTAAATGGGCCTGCAGACATGACAGTGCATACTTTACCTAGTTTTTTTAATAAGCTTGTTAATACAAGAGAGCTTGCAATACAGTCTCCATCTGGCTCTTTATGCCCAGCAACAATAAAGCTGTCATGTGATTCTACAAAGTCATTAAAAAGTTTAAACTGTACTTCAGTGATGTTTTCCATATATTCCTTTTACTATGTTATGTTTAATAGTTTTTGTTGCGGTATTGGGAGTGAATCATTTCCTAAAAAATTCTTACCCGAAATATGAGGTGTTCCATTTGCAATATATATATCTATTTCTGTTCTCATTCCAAAATCATCGAAATATATTCCAGGCTCTACAGAAAAACATGATCCATTGTATAGTTTTCTATCATCTGGAAACTCAACGGAATCAAGATTTACACCTGATCCATGACATGAGCAATCTATACCATGCCCTGTTCGATGCTTTATTTGCTCTTTAAAGCCATTAGATATTAAGAATGATCTCACTTTTGCATCAAGTTCACTACCAGTTACATCATATAACTCGTTATTTTCTTTACTTTCTAAAAGTGTCGTATATACTATATCTCGTGCAGAACATAGTTTTTCAAAAGTCTTTGCATAAGATAATGGAATTTCTGTATCATAAACTCCAACCCATGAAATATCTGCATAAATAGCATTGTCAGGATGTATTGAACCATCATCTCCTTTTGTAAATGCTTCTTTTGCAAAAATATCTAGCTGAATTATATCACCTTTTTTTGCTATAGCAGAGTTTTCCTTGGGGACGCTGTAGTGTGGGTTACCTGCATTTTTACCAAAAGCAACAATGGGGTTGTGATGATATACTAAAGAATAATCAGTAAACTTATTCAGTATGTATTTTAAAACATCTTGTTCAGATAGAGTAGCTTCGGTTTTAAATTTTGAGCTTATAAACTCCCACGTTTCTTTTACAATTTTATATAAAAGCGAAGAGGCTCTCTCGTGACTTTCTATGCCGGCCTTTGTTAATAAGCCTTTTGCAATTTGTATGAGAGGGGCGGCACTCATGGTTTTGATGTTACAAGCATGCAATGATTGAACAAAACCAGCATCGACAGTGGAAATAACTGATATTTTCGAGTCTGCCAAAACAGCTAGGGTTTTGTTTTTATATCGTAGTAACACATCCTCTAATTCGATTCTGCCTGAGTATACTATTGTTTCTCCAGGTAGGGTATCAAGCATTGAGGTTTCGATGGCATGAACAATTTTTAAAGGTATACCTTCTGTTGGTATGATATACACCCATCTTCGAGTGGAGATATTGTCTGTGTTAAGATATAATAACGAATCGGTAAGTGAATCTCTGTGTGAAAAATTGGTAAATACCCATCCGTGCATTTCAGGAATAGCCTGTAATGCACTTTGAATGGCTTCTAAATTAAACAATTCTTTATTCCAGAACGAGTGTATCGCCGAGCCCTCCGGCTTCAACATCTATGCCTTTATCAATGATACCCCAAGCAATATTTTCTTTATCAGCAGGCATTGTCATGACTACTTTGGAAAAAGTTCCTTCGGTATATTGTAAAAGCAAGTATGGAGTAAAATCAGTTGAATTTAGTGTTCTTAAAACGCCCTTATCATTACCTGGTCTAAACCACTCTGCAGGGAGTGTAACTTGTCCGAGTTCCACACCTTTTGTATAATACATTACAACAAAAGCATCTTGATGTTCATAAACTTTGTATACTTGAATCATTTCATATTCAACCGACTTATCATCTGGTCCTACCTGTGTGAATGCAGCACCTGCAAGCAAAACTAAAAGTGTTACTGAAATAATCAGTTTTTTCATGTAATCCTCCTGGAAAACGCAGTATATACTAATTTAATTTTCGGCAGAAACTATAAAATACAAGAGTATTTTATATGGTTGCGAGCATAATTGCCTTTATCGTATGTTTACGATTTTCAGCTTGATCCCAGACCCTGCTTTGAGCTCCCTCTATAACATCTTCAGTTACCTCTTCACCAACAATTGCAGGAAGACAGTGTAAGAAGATCGAACCAGCATTTTCAGTTTTAGCCATTAAAACTTTGTTTACTTGGTATGCAGAAAGCATTTTGATACGGCTTTCCTTAAGTGATTCTTCACCCATAGAAACCCATACATCAGTATACACCGCATCTGCGTTTTTTACAAGCCCAATATCATCTGAAACTTGAATATTTGCACCTGAATCTTTGGCAAAATCTTTACAGGTCTGTATAATGTCCTCTTGAGGGAAAAGTTCTTTTGGACTCACAATAGTACAATGAATTCCTAATTTTGCACAAATAATCATCAAAGAAGTTGCAACATTATTTCTTCCATCGCCTGAGTACGCTACATGCAATCCTTCAAGCTTTCCAAATTCTTCTTTAAGGGTCATAACATCAGCAAGTGCTTGTGTTGGGTGATAATCATCTGTTAAACCATTGTACACAGGCACACCAGAGTATTTTGCAAGCAGTTCAACATGATTTTGAGAAAAGCCTCTAAATTGAATTGCAGTGAACATTCTTCCAAGTACTTTTGCGGTATGTTCTATCGACTCTTTTGCACCAAGTTGAATGTCTTGGTTTGATAAAAATACAGGATGTCCACCTTCTTCTCCAAAAGCTGTTTCAAAGGCACATCTAGTACGTGTAGATCGCTTTTCAAAGAGTAGGGCGATAGTTTTACCCTTAAAGCGTTCATTCAAAACACCATTTTTTGACTCAGCCTTCACTTGTATTGATAAATCTAGAAGGGTTAGAATGTCTTTTTGAGACCATTCAAGCCAGTTTAATAATGAGCGACCTTTAAAAGGTGCCGTAAATTTTTCAGTATTCATATACATAATTTTAGTTGTTATTTATAAAAAAGTCAATAAAACCAATTAGTAAGTAACAATTAATAATTGTTACTTACGGTAAAACAGTATAAAACTTTTGAGAATAGTGTTATTTTCATAAAATTTTCTACTTAATTTACAATAAATCGTTGTTTTTCACCAATTCCAGTAACTGCAAACCATTGCTTTTCACCACCAACCCAGTATGTAGCAAATGCATCTTTAATATCTTGGCTATCAACTCTTCGCACTCTCTCTGTAAAGTTTAAATATATTTCAGGATTTTCAAACATCAAAAGGGAACTTGCAATTTGATTAGAAATAGAGGCATTTGTTTGCGATGAGTAAAACTGTGAGTTTATGAGTGTGTTTTTATATCCTTCAAGTCGGTTTTCAATTGTATCATATATAAATTCCCCAGTCTTATCATCTTTTCCTGAAATAAGGTTATTACTATTCATCAGATTTTCAGCTTCGTTTATGTATGAAGTAATATGTTCTAAGTCTGATACTTTAAATGCTCTTGTAGTAATGTATGGTGCTTTTGAGTAAGTATATGATGAGCCAATTGAGTAAGTTGCACCATAATGTTCACGTACTAGATTAAAAAGAATCTCAGAAAAAATATCAGCTGCAATTCTCACTGCAATTTCATCCTTTGTACCTGGATTTGGTCCTGGTACTGTATACGCCACATACCCTGAACCTTGTGCACTTTCCAGCTCAATTAACTTAGTTTCTCCACCTATAGTCGCAGGAGGAATAATTGGGTATATATTATCTTCACTTTCAATGAGCCCTAGCGTTGTATTCAGTTTTTTAACAAGGTCACTGCCACTGAAATTTCCAACTGCAATTATTGCAATTTTGCTTGCATCATGTACTTTATCTAGGTGGGCTTTCATATTTTCAATGTTAATATTACTTAGTGAATCCATTGTCACATTAGAAGATGTTTCATACGGATGATTTTTATACCGTTCCGCAGTAATTGATTCTAAGAGCAAGGTGTTTGGATCTTCTCTCCTGTACTGTAGAGACTGTGAAATTGACGTCATGAGTGTTGTATACTCTTGGCTTTCAAACGAGGGATTTAGAAATCCATCAACAAAAATAGACAATAGCTCTTCAAAGTAATAGTCAATACTTACAAGCCCTAAAATACTTCCAAGCTGATTTGAACTCGCATATATACTTCCTTGCGTTTTGTAAAGAACCCTCTGTATTTCTTCGTATGGAAAGTTTTTGCTGCCTAGCGTCATCATTTGAAAAAGTGAACCTTCGAGACCTGAATACTCAGGGCTAAGAAGTGCTGTACCACCTTTAACACTAATTTGAAGTGAAACAATTTGGTTAGAATCATTTTTATTTAGTATTAGTGGTATTCCATTTGCAAGTTCATAGTATTCAAAAGAACTCTTGCTTTTTGTAGGAAAAGAAACACACGACAATATAAATATTGATAATATAGCAAGTAGTAATATTTTTTTCATATAATTATCCTTAATTAATTTTTTTTCCACCAGAAGGCATTCTCGTCTGTAATAGTAATAAAGCCGGCATCAGCAAAATCATTCTTTTGCTCTTCAAAGAGTTTTGGATTTATTGAAACCATGATGATTGAATTCTTATCTTTTACATATGCTTCAAACAAAAGTGATATATCATTAGGCTTAATTTTCTCTAGATTTTCTAAGTATGTAAAATAGTATTCAGAATTTGTGGTAATCCAAAAAAAACGTAGTGTACTCAGTAAGCTTTGGGGCGTTTGTCTTTCAAAAATTTGCGAATCTTGTAAACGCTGTTTTGCTCCATCATACTGCTCTCTTGTAAAGTAGTTTTGATTATCAATTATACTTGGTACTATTTCCTCTTTAATTGTATTTGAAAGCAATAGGGCTCTGTCCACTATATTTGTTTCTGGCGAAAGCATTGCCGCAGTAAAGCTTAGTATGCTTCCATGTCTTGAAGTTAGAAATCCAGTACCAAAGTAATCAGAAGTCGGTATCATAAGCTCATCAATGCTTGTAATTGTGTTAATCAATTCACTTTCTGGGTTAGCAGCTGCTGTTAAATATACATCGGCAGCATAGGTTGATTCTAGATCCGATTCACCATCAGGACCACGATAAAAAAAACTTACTTGCGCAATGGCTGGAGATACTTGTTCGTTTGGAAAGACAAGAAACTGTTGATTCTTAAACTCTTCATTTTTTACTAGGTAGTCTTTGTTTTCCCATGGATCTGCGGCCTTTTCCCAGTCACCATATATTTCTTTAACCATTTTTAATACATCCAAATGGTTAACATCACCACCAACAAACAATGCAGTGTTATTAGGAACGTAGTAGGTGTTTTTCATATCAATAAGTTCATTTAGAGTTGATTTTTGAATGTTTTCTATGGTTCCTCCAGGGTCAAATTGCCACGGGCTATCAGGAAAGCCAAAATTATAAAGAGCATTGTAAAAAATTCTTGATGGCTCTGAGTATCCTCCTTCAAGCTCTGCAATTACAAGTTTCTTTTCGTTTTCAAACTCTTTTTCATTTAGTAGAGGTTCTCTTAGTGCATATGACCAAAACTCCAAGCCCTCATACGTTAAATCCGATGGTACAGTAAAAAAATAGTTAACATATTCATTTGCTGTCGAGCCATTCCAAGATGGAACACCCATGTCATTAATGGCCTTTTGTACTGCCGCAGCGTTTGGATATTTTGTGTTACCCTTAAAAATCATATGCTCATAAAGATGAAAAAGTCCAACAGTATCTTCTGTTTGTGCTATTCCACCACCTTTTACTGCAAGTTCTATGTATGTCAGGGGTACATTACTGTTTTCTGCTATAAAAAGTTCGAGTCCATTATCTAGTGTATAATGATACACATCTTTTATTGTAGTCTCTTGTGCACAAACGAATAAGGTACAAAAAAGCAAACACATTACGATTACTTTCATTTTAAAACTATTTTTCATCTTCATTCCTTGCATCGATATAAAGCATAGGATTTATATCTAAAGCTCCTATGCTTGCAACTAATATTTAATTACACTATAATGATACTACTTTATATAAAAATAGTAAAGGATATATAATGGTAGCAGTATTTGTAAACTGTGCATCAGTTTTGATTGGGTCCATACTTGGTCTTATCTTTTCAAAAAAAATTACACAGTCATTTAACACCGCTGTAACAGTTGCTTCAGGCATTGTTTGCATAGTTCTCGGTATTGAAATGTCTTTAGAATATCAAAATATTATTTATTTAACGCTAGCAGCAATTCTCGGAGGGCTCTTGGGTACTTTTTGGGATATTGACGGAAAAATATTAACTTTTGGGAATTTTTTAGAACGTGTATTTGCTTCGAAAAGATTACGAGCACAAGTTGTAGAAGGAGAAAAACCTTCTACCTTTGCACATGCATTTCTTAATGCATCAGTATTATTTTGTGTTGGTGCAATGAGCATACTTGGTTCATTTAAAGCAGGTATAGAAAATGATTATACTATAATATTTACAAAGTCTGTACTAGATGGTTTTATGGCAATAGTTTTTACTGCTGCAATGGGTGTTGGAACTGCCTTTTCTATCATTAGCATTTTTATGTATCAAAGTATTTTAACAATTTCATCTACATATGTTTCGCCTTATGTAAGTGATGTAATGCTTTCTGAAATTACAGCCATTGGAGGTTGTTTAATTATTATGGTAGGAATAAATCTTCTAGAACTAAAAAAAATAAAAACAGCTAATTTTTTAATATCTGTTTTTTTAATTCCAATTTTCTATGCCCTAGATCCATATGTGCAGAAAATTATTTTACTTTTTTAAGAATTTGGTCATATGAAAAATACTGTAATTTCGATTGAACAACGACAAAGACTCATATCACGAGCAGGCATTATAGCGTTATTTGGAAACCTATTTTTAGCCATAGCAAAGTTATTTGTAGGCTTTATTACGGGAAGTCTTTCAGTGTTGGGTGATGGCATTGATACAACAACTGATGTAATCATTGCATGCATGACCCTTGTTATTGGAAAAATAATTTCTAGGCCATCTGATAAGTCTCACCCTTGGGGGCATGGACGGGCAGAAACAATGGGAACACTTGCATTGTCTTTTGTTATTTTTTTTGCGGGTTTTCAATTAGCCATTTCTGCAATTCAACAGCTAAACAGTCAAACATCTTCCGCTGAAATAAGCAGCCTCGCTATCATAATTACATGTATTTCAATTATAACAAAAATAGTTTTAGCAATATCACAGTTAATATTGGGGAAAATGGCGAATAGCTCCATGGTAAAAGCAAATGCTCAAAACATGATAAATGATATTGTAATTTCAGGATCTGTTCTTTTAGGTTTAATTATTTCATACATGTTTAGTTCACCTCTCATAGATCCATTAGTAGCATTAATAGTGAGTATATGGATTATTAAGAATGCCGTACTGATTTTTTGGGAAATGAACACAGAACTAATGGATGGTAATCAGAATAGTGACATATATAAGGAACTATTTAATGCAGTACGTACTGTAAAGGGGGTTGCTAATCCACATCGCGTAAGAATGCGAAAAATTGCCAACTATTGGGATATAGATTTAGACATTGAAGTTCCAGCCGATATGAGTGTTTTAGATGCACATGAAATTTCAGAAAAGGTAACTGCTGCCATCCGATTAGCAATTCCTGATATATATGACATTATGGTCCATATTGAACCAGAAGGGCTTTCAGAAAAACATGTTGTTGAAGCATATGGCTTGAGCGAAAAAGATTTATAGTTTTCAAACACAGTAATTGTAGCAAAGATTATATTACTTATATAAGAATTGTAATTTGTTTCATTTTACCCATTTACAATATTTCGCATGTTTGTTACTATGTATATATGGATAAATTTGTTTTAGCACCATCTATTCTTTCAGCAGATTTTACTCAATTATCTAAGTCAATTGAAGTTATAAATTCATCTTCTGCAAAGTGGGTGCATATTGATGTAATGGATGGAACCTTTGTGCCAAATATTTCATTTGGACAGCCAATTGTTTCTGCTTTACGTCCTTTAACGAGCTTAGATTTTGATGTACACTTAATGATTCAAAATCCTGAAAATCATATTGATAGTTTTGCAAGCGCTGGTGCAGACTGGATAACATTTCACTGGGAAGCCGCAGTGCACCATCACCGAATTATTCAAAAAATACATTTGCTTGGAAAAAAGGCAGGGATAAGTATTGTGCCTTCTACACCTGTTTCTGTGTTACGAGAAATACTCCCATTTGTGGACCTTATTCTTATTATGTCTGTAAATCCAGGATTTGGAGGGCAAACGCTTATTGAGCAGTGCTTACCCAAAGTTGAAGAGCTCGTTAACTTGAGAAACAAGCACTCATATCCATATCTCATTTCAATTGATGGTGGAGTTAATGAAAAAAATCTTAGTCAAGTTATACAAACCAATGTCGATGTTATAGTATCAGGGTCCGCTTTTTTTAGTGGAAAATTAACAATATAGGAAGACTGTATATGAAAAAACTAATATCGTTAAGTGTTTGTTTCTTTTTATTGGCACTGCCAGTATTTGTGCAAGAAAATGAAGCAACTGAGCAAACCTTTGGACAGGACTTAATTCAAGGGCTCGAAGCATATAAAATAGGGAACTGGGAAGATGCGCTTTTCTTTTTAAAACGTACAGACAATTTTCAAAATGCTCTTTCAGATGCAGTGTGGTACTTTGTTATAATGGCCGAAATGAATCTTGGTGAGTATGACGCAGCTTTACGTGATGGTAATGCTTTTTTAGAAATCTTTCCTGATAGCATTTATGTACCTGAAATTACATATCAAACAGTATATGCAAGCTATGAGCTAGACATGTATGATATTGCAATTAGTGGCTTTTCTGATTTTATTTATATGTATCCTAATCATAACTTTGTTTCATATGCAGTGTTTTACACGGGCGAAGCTTTATATAATACGTATGATTTTTCACGCTCTAAATCATATTTTGATAGAATAATAATTGACTTCCCAGAAAGCACAAAATATGATGATGCATTATTTAGACTTGAATTGTTAGAACAAAGAGAACGCGAAGAAAAACTTCTATATCTATTACGTGTTACTGGCGAGGAAGCAGTTGCAGCAAAAGAAGATTATGAAAGACAAATTAAACAGTTGCAAAGTGAAGAAACTTTAATTCTCAGAAAAAGATTGCAAGAGCTAGAAGCAGAGCATGGCAAATTGCAAATAGAGAGACAGGAGCTTCTTGCCCAAAATGAAAGCCTTAAAAGTACAGTCCAAGAGTTACAAACGGTTGTCATGGGTAGGGAAGATCGGGCAAGCCAAAGTGATAGCTCTTTGGATAATAGTGTATCTGGAATACAAGTAGATGATTCTGGTACAAGAGATGCTACAAGTTCAAATAACGACAACAGTTTACTTATTGAAGAGTTAACGCGAAAAGCATTGGAACTCCAAAGACTTATTAATGATAACTAAGAAGGAAAATAAAATGAAGAAATTAATGTTAGTTTGTGTATTACTAATTTCTTGCTCAACAGTTTTTGCAAATGTTGATGCTACAGTTGATAATATTCGCATAGAAATTGAAGATTATACAGGTGCTGTTTCAATTTATCGTAAGTCAATAAATGATAGATTTGTTTCCATATTTGATTCAAAAACATTTACAAAAACCCCTGCATTTCACGTTTTATATAATGGTGCAGTATTACCAGTAAACTTTAGTGGTGGATTTAAGATAACCTCTTCATTCAAGGATACGAGGGCTACTCTTGTTGCAGTCTTAAAAAATAGATTGGAACTTACAGTCCATTATGATTTATTTTCTGCAAACGAAGATGGGCTCATTGATTCTATAAGGGTTACGAGCCAAGTGGTGAATTTAACTAAAGGTGAGCAAGAAGTAGGCGTTAAGGCGCTCTTTGATACATGGTTAGGCGAAAGTACTATTACACATTTTACCACAGAGCTACAAACGTCAATAAATTCTGAAACATTATTTACAAATATTGAAAATGATAAGTGGGTACAATCAGCCAATTCTACAGATGTTATAAGATTTATTGTTCCTGAACAACAATTAATCAATATTGATAGTATTATTGTTGCAAATAAAAATCTTCTTACACAGCTGGTTTGGGATTATAATATTCAAAGAGGTAGAGAGTTTCATTCTCTCAATTCATATAATAACTCTGCTCTTTCAATAACTTGGAAAAACTTTATTTTAGGCTCTGTACCAAGCAAGGTTCAAGAGTTCTATATTTTAACAGGTGAAACAAGTATACAAATGGCTGCAACTTGGCCGCCAGAAACACAAACAGATAACTCTCGTAACCTTCAGTCTATAAATTCTCTTTCTTACTTATCAGAATCTGATATGAATAAAATTCTTGAAATATTAGACACGATTAATGAACTAAAAGATGATAACACATATTTGAGTGAACAAGAAATAATCTCACTTAATCAAGAAGTTGATAGAATTCTTGAGAATGCAAGGCGGTAATTTTAGATGGGAATGACTACGCTTGAAAAAGCGAATCGATTGCTGTCAGCGAGGCGTTTTCCTGCTGTAGTTGCACTTTTAGAACCTCTGATAATGGATTACAAAGAGTCCTTTCAATTTTTTTATTTGTTAGGAACTGCATGCTTGTATTTAGGTGATATTGGAGGAGCAGAGCTTTATTATAAAACAGCCAGAAGAATTAAAATATCAGATGTAGATTTAATTACTGCACAGGCCGTGCTGTTTTTGCGCAGAGGAGAAGTTAATAAAGCTGTAGAATATTACTTGCAAGCACAAGAATATAGCCCTGAGAATACATTATCAAAAAAGGCACTTGATTTTATTAAGCATAATAGCAGCTCCGATGTGTTTACCCACTTAGTGCAAACTGGTAACATAAAAAGGTTCTACCCACGTTTAGGGATTAATCCACAAGTAATAAGGGTTGGAGTTCTTTCTCTTATTCTACCTTTTATCGCTGGTATATTTTTTCTTTTTATGAAAGACCCCCAAGAGATTGTGGGAAATCGAGCTGATTTGTCTGACTTAGTATTAACGGTGGAAGAGCGAAACAATTCACTAATACAAGACACTGCATCTTCAGTCTTTCGGTACATTTTAACTGAAAGCGAACTAGAGGAGGCTTATACAAAAGCTCAAGAATATTTTCAGGCATATAGGGATAATTCATCACAGGTTGAAATAAATAGAATTTTAAACTCAAATGCTTCAACTGCTATTCGCCAAAAAGCACGATTATTAAACGAATACCTTGAAGAGCCTACTTTTGACAGCAATATTGAAAACTTCACATACGAGCACATACGTCAAGATGTATGGTTATATTTAGATACGTGGGTTATGTGGTCTGGTCGAGTAACAAATGTCCTGGAAACACAAACGGAATATCAATGCGACTTTTTAATTGGTTATGACACACTTCAAAAGGTTGAAGGCTTTGTTCCACTAGTTATACAACAACCTGTGAATATTGACACATCCCTTCCCGTGCAAGTTTTAGCACAAGTTAGTATTGCAGATGGAAGGCTATTATTAAGAGGAAAGTCGATATACCAGCCTTTGGTAGGAAAGGAATAACTTACTATAAAAAATGAACAAAAGTACTATAATATATATAGAGGGAGGCTATTATGGCTAAGGTAACAACAGAAATGAACGCTCCACAGGATATGAGCGAAAAATTGCAGGCTCTTGAAGCGGCAAGACTACAAATTGAAAAACAGTTTGGACAAGGTTCTTTGATGAAGCTTGGTAACGTAACAGAAACTGCTGGGGTAGATGTTATTCCATCTGGATCTATTATGCTTGATGAAGCACTGGGGATAGGTGGATATCCGCGAGGGCGAGTAATCGAAGTTTATGGTCCCGAATCATCTGGTAAGACAACCCTAGCACTTCATGCCATAGCTGAAGCACAAAAATTAGGTGGAATTGCCGCATTTGTTGATGCTGAACATGCACTTGATCCATTGTATGCAAAGAATCTTGGAGTTAATATTGATGATTTGTGGGTTTCACAGCCTGATACTGGAGAGCAAGCATTAGAAATAGCGGAAAGTCTAGTTCGCTCAGGTGCTGTGGATATTATCGTAGTTGACTCAGTAGCAGCTCTCACGCCGCAAGCAGAAATTGAAGGTGATATGGGAGCATCTCACATGGGACTCCAAGCGCGCCTTATGAGTCAAGCGCTAAGAAAGCTTACCGCAATAATTGGTAAATCAAAAACAATCATTATTTTTATAAACCAAATAAGAATGAAGATAGGCGTTATGTTTGGTAATCCTGAAACCACTACTGGTGGAAACGCTCTTAAGTTCTATGCTTCTCTACGACTTGAAGTACGCCGTGTTGAATCCATAGATGCAAAAGGCGAAGAAGATGCTGTTGGAAATAGAGTTAGGGTAAAAATAGTTAAAAATAAGGTAGCTCCTCCTTTTAGGAAGGTTGAACTAGATATAATGTTTGGTAAGGGTGTTTCTGCTATTGCAAGCCTTTTAGACTCAGCTGTACGACATGGGTTTATCGATAAAAAAGGCGCATGGTACACAACTGAAACCGAAAAGGTAGGTCAGGGTAGAGAGAACGCAATAAACTTTCTAGAACAAAACCCAGACTTTACTTTTGAAGTGGAAAAGAAAATTAGAGAAAAGCTTTTTCCTGGGCAAGTACTAAAAGAGCAACCAAAAGAAAAAAAAGTAACAAAAGAGATAATAGCTGAAGCTCCAAGTATAGCTCCAAGTGAGGACTTATTCTAAATGAATTTAGTTTTTCTTTCGCTTGGTTCTAACAAATCATTTGTTTTTGACGACCGAGAGTATCAGCCGTTTGATTTGTTACGTAGAGCCTGCGAAAGTTTGAAGAAGGTGTTACTTGATGTAAAGATTTCTACCGTGTATATTACAAAGCCGATGTATTATGATAAACAGGAACATTTTTATAATATGGCGCTCTGTGGTTATTTTGAAGGTTCACCAGATGGTTTATTAGTTGAAACGCAGAGTATCGAAAGCATGCTTGGAAGAAATAGAGAAGAGGAAATTAGAAACGGGCCAAGAACAATTGATATTGATATACTACTTTTTTCAAATTTTAGTATAAAAACAAATGAACTTATAATTCCACATAAAAAAATGGATGAAAGAGCTTTTGTAATCATACCAATGCTTGAGATTTTACCTATTGATGCCGATAGTAGTATAAGGGACCATTACGAGCAGTGCTTGCAAAAACTAAAAGCAAGCGATGTAGTAAAATATAAATCCTTTTCGCTGGAGGCACACAATGAACCTTGATCACAACACAGATACTGATATTAGAACCTATAATTTAACTCAGTTTGAAGGACCGTTAGACTTATTATTATCATTGATTAAAAAGAATGAAGTAAACATCTATGATATTCCTATAGGCGATATTACAGAGCAGTATTTAGATTATTTAGATTATGCAGTGGTTACAGATTTAGAAAATTTAACAGAATTTTATTCTCTTGCCGCTGAGCTCATATATATAAAATCTCATTTGTTATTGCCTGTCGAAACAAGTTTTGACGGCGATGATATTGAAGATCCTCGACAAGATTTAGTAGATAAACTTATTGAATATCAAAAATTTAAGAAGTTATCAGAACTTATTGAAGAAAAAGAAGAAGAAACAGAATGGAACGTAGAAAGAAAAAAAATTCAAAGCGTTCTACCTTTTGAAGAAGAAGAGTTGTGGCAAAAAATTGATACATGGACGTTAATGAAAACATTCACTCAGTTAGTAGGTACTCACTCAGGTGACAAAATTATGAGTATGTACGAAGAGATATCTGTTGGTGAAAAAATTACACTTATGTATGAGTTTTTTGAAAACAAAGGCGAATGTTTTTTTACAGATTTAATAATTAGAAAAGAAAGCATAATGGATATAGTTTGCGCTTTTATGGCAATTTTAGAAGCAGTAAAAATTCATTCGGCATGTATTTTTCAAAACAGAATGTTCGGTGATATAAAAATTATGCCAGGTAAAGCTGCATAAAGGGGATAAAAGTGGAGTTAGAAAAGGAAACAGCACTTATAGAAGCAATACTTTTTTTAGAAGGCGAGTCTTTAAGTGTTGATGCTATGATGCGTATATCAAGTTTTTCAAAAGATGTTGTACAGTTGTGTATAGAAAAATTACAAGAACGGTATAGTGTAAAAGACTCCGCATTAGAATTACAGCAGATATCTGGTGGATGGTTCTTATGTATTAAGAAAGACCTATGGAGTTCTCTAAAAGAACGTTACGGAAAGAAAAATGAGGGTAAGCTCTCGAAGGCTGCTCTAGAAACTCTTTCGATTATTGCATATTCTCAACCCATCACCCGTGCAGAAATTGAAGCAATCAGAGGCGTTTCTGCGGATAATATGATTCGCCACCTCTTTGAGAAAAACATGATTAAAGAAGTAGGAAAAAAGGACATCCCAGGAAAACCAGTTCAATATGGAACAACTAAAGAGTTCTTAAAAATTTTTAGACTTAATAGTATTGCTGATCTACCAAAACTTGATGAATCAGAAAGTGAGAGATTTG
>CAYJFX010000042.1:0-16349 GCA_964369735.1 uncultured Treponemataceae bacterium | reverse complement strand
AAATCTACGATAAGCTTGCACTCGAAGAACTTCACGTTACAAGCCGTAAGTTCCCGTATGTAAACTTTAAGCCAGATAGAGATATTGGGAATAATGTTCTTCGTGTTGAACACATAAACTACGAAAGCGAAGGCATTAATCTTCTAAACAATTTTTCACTTACCGTAAACAAGGGCGAGAAAATCGCGTTCGTTGGTATTGAGCATAAATCAAAGTCGGCTCTTTTTGACATTGTAACAGAAACAATCAAGCCAGACTCAGGCGACATCTACTGGGGGCAAACGTGCTCAAATGCTTACCTCTCAATAGACAACTCTGAGTACTTTAAAAACGATATGAATATTACAGAATGGCTTCGCCAGTATTCACCAGAACAAGACGATGCCTACGTACGAGGCTTTTTAGGACGGATGCTTTTTTCAGGCGATGAATCTCTAAAACCTGTAAAGGTTCTTTCTGGGGGTGAAAAGGTTCGCTGTATGCTTTCAAAGCTCATGCTTTCTGGCGCTAACGTGCTAATCCTCGATGAGCCAACGAATCACTTAGACCTTGAAGCAATTACATCTCTCAATGAGGCTCTTGCAGCTTTCCCTGGCGTAATCCTTTTTAATAGCCATGACCACGAGTTTATTTCATCGGTAGCAAACCGAATTGTAGAAATTACACCGAACGGAATCATCGACCGAATGATGAACTTCGAAGACTACCTTGTAGACGAGCAGGTTAAAGAGCTTCGAAAAGAATACTACGGTGTAAGCGGCAAAAAGGTTAAGTTTAATATTTAAGATTTGGGCGCTAACCGAATGTACTCTAATCTTTTTGCTATGCAAAAAGGATATCTGCCCTTGCCTGGTTGTATAGATTATGCGGTGCAACACTTGTGTTGCACCGCATAATTATTTTTGAGGATATGCTAATTATTAATGCGAAGGCTTATCTAGTAAGTAAAATGATTATGTATTAAATCCCTAATTAAATAAAATACTTACACCAATTGCTATTAACACTATGGAACCGACTAGGTGTGCCCATTTACTAAAAAGTGATCCGAGCGTTTTTCCTAAAAGATGGCCTACTAGACAGGTTGCAAAAGTAATAAGGCCAATTAATATTGCAGGCATAACAATGTTCGTTTCAACCGCTACAAGACTTACCCCTACAACAAGGGCATCAATACTGGTAGCAAGAGCTTGGCAAATAATAACTTTAACAGAAGGTGATTTATTAGTGGGGCAGGTAGCATCTTTTTTCCAATCTTTTATGCACTCAAAAATCATTTTACCGCCAATTGCACTTAATAAAATAAATGCAATCCATTGGTCAAATGTGCTTATGATGCTTACAAAGGCTGAGCCTGTAAAAAAACCTACCATTGGCATAGCAGTTTGAAATAGTCCAAACATTAAGCAAGCAAAAACGATACTTCTTTTACTTTGGTTTGCAAAGCAAATGCTGTTGACAACAGAAACTGCAAACGCATCTGTTGCAAGAGCAAGCGCCATAAAAACAATTGTCAGAGTTCCCAAAAATTACCCGCTCCTTTGTGTTATATTATACTTTTTTATCAACATGATTGTAACAGAAGACTAACATTTTGTAAACAGTTCAATTTTTTTAACGATGTTTGTTAGTTAATTATTTCGAAACCTTGCTTGACATTTTTCTATTTAAATGCAATAATTTGCGAATGATTCGCAAATTATTGCATGGAGATAATTGATGAGTGCTTATATGACACAACAAAGAAAAGTTTTATATTCGTTCTTTCAAGATAATCTCGATAAACAGTTTGCTGTGCGAGACATTGTAGCAACTCTAAAAGATTGTGGAATAAGTCTTAGTGCTGTATACAGAAATTTAAGCAGTTTAGAAAAAGACGGCTTAATTCGACGCTCCATAAAAGAGGGGAGTCGAGAATGTGTATATCAGTACATCCACCCTGAAGAGTGCCACTCACATATTCACATGGAATGTCAGGGTTGTGGAGATACTTTCCACCTAGATGATTCTATTGCAAAAACAATGAGAGAGGCGGTTCGTTCTATGAGTGGTTTTACCGTAAGTAGCCCAAAGACGGTTTTGTATGGCAGTTGTAAGAATTGTGCGTCACATTAACATTTTTATAGGTTTAGGAGAAAAAAATGAAAAAAGCGCTAGGTGCACTATTTTTATCTTTAAGTATTTTTGCAATTTCTTGCTCTAACAATGCACAAGCAGATGATGGTAAGCTTAAGATAATTGCAACAACTTTTCCAGTATATGATTGGACTCGTGAAATTTTAGGCGATAGAATTGACGATGTAAATCTAAGGCTTCTTGTAGACTCAGGTGTAGACTTACACAGTTTTCAACCCTCAATTCAAGATGTTACAGAAATTTCAACCACTGATATGTTTATATATATTGGTGGACCTTCTGATTTTTGGGTACATGATGCATTAGAACAAAAGAAAAATGATGACATGATTATTGTAAACATGATGGAAGTTCTTGGGGATGGGGTAATGATGGAAGAGCTCATTGAGGGTATGACAGAAACAGAACATGCTCACGCCCATGGAGATGAGCACAATCATGACGACCATGAAGAACACGACCACGATGAGCACAATCATGATGACCATGAAGGACACGACCACGATGAGCACAATCATGATGACCATGAAGGACACGACCACGATGAGCACAATCATGACGACCATGAAGGACATGACCATGATGAACATGCACACGAAGATGAACACCATGAAGAAGCGGATGAGCACGTATGGCTATCTTTACAAAATGCAGAATTTTTTGTAATGGAAATTGCGCATGAGTTGGGACACCTTGACCCTGAATACGCTGAGCTCTATGAAGAGAATGCAACGGCATATGCAGAAAAACTACATGCCTTAGACCACGAATATGAGAATGCCGCTTTAAATGCAGTGCAAACGACACTCTTGGTTGCCGACAGATTTCCATTTGCATACCTTGTAGATGATTATGAATTATCATATTATGCTGCATTTGTAGGTTGTTCTGCAGAAACAGAAGCTTCGTTTGAAACTGTAGCCTTTTTGTCAAATAAGGTAGATGAATTGGGACTTAATAATATTATAATGATTGAAGGAACCACGCATCAAATACCACAAACAATATCTGGTAATACTGTGCAAAAAAATCAAAATATTGTAGTATTGGATTCAATGCAAGCAACTGCACGAAGTGATATTGATGCAGGCGCTACATACTTGTCAATTATGGAAGAAAATTTAGAAGTATTAAAAAAAATATTGGCAAATTAGAACCTGTATCATTATGCAGGCTTTGCAAAGGTTTTATTATATCGAAAACCTGCATAGTCTGCATAATCTGCGAATAAATAATAGGAATATACATGACACAAATTCGATGTAAAAACTTAACTATCGGTTATGAAAGTAAGGTTGTGCAAAGTAATCTTTCACTATCAATCAATCAAGGTGATTATACTTGTATTGTTGGAGAAAATGGAACAGGGAAAAGTACACTCATAAAAACACTTTTAGGCTTGCTTTCACCACTATCAGGAAAGATTGAAATGGGCGAAGGTTTAAGAAAATCAGATATCGGCTACTTACCGCAGCAAACGGTAGTACAAAAAGATTTTCCAGCATCGGTTTGGGAAATAGTACTATCAGGTTGTTTATCCCATTGTGGACTTCGCCCTTTTTATAACAAAAAAGAAAAAGAACTTGCTCTTGAGAATATGAAAAAAATGGGCATTGAAGATTTACAAAAAAAATGCTATCGGGAACTTTCAGGAGGGCAGCAACAACGTGTCTTGCTCGCTCGAGCATTGTGTGCTACAGAAAAAGTGCTGTTACTAGATGAGCCCGTTTCAGGACTTGACCCTAAGGTTTCGCAAGAATTGTACGAAGTTATAAAAAGCTTAAATGATGAAGGAATTACTATAATAATGATTTCACACGATGTAAAAGTGGCAACAGAGTATGCAAAAACTATACTTCATCTTGGAAAAACGGTCTTCTTTGGAACTAGAGATGAGTATATACAAAATAAAAAGTTATCGGCAAGACTTATGGGAGGTGAATAATGGGTAGCATAATGGATCAATTGGCTTTATATTTTTCTTTTCCTTTTGTTGTAAATGCAATGGTAGTTGGAGTATTAGTTGCCTTAAGTGCCTCTCTTTTAGGTGTTCCACTAGTTTTAAAAAGGTTTTCTTTTATAGGAGATGGCTTGTCTCATGTAGCCTTTGGAGCTATTACCATCGCAACGGTAATGAAACTTACCAACGTAATGATTTTTACTATGCCGGTAACAGCGCTTTGTGCTATTTTATTATTGCGCATTGGTCAAAATACAAAAATAAATGGGGATGCTGCAATTGCAATGCTGTCAGTATCATCACTTGCAATTGGTTATTTATTAATGAACATTTTTCCCGTATCTACTAATCTGTCTGCCGATGTTTGCGTAACTCTTTTTGGGTCAACATCAATTTTAACACTTACACGCTTTGATGTGTGGATGAGTATTATTTTATCAGCACTCGTTGTAATTATTTTTATTTTGTTTTATCATAAAATATTTTCTACAACCTTTGATGAGAACTTTGCAAAAGCGACAGGCTTAAAAGCAGGTCTCTATAATTTAATTTTTTCTGTTATTATTGCCGCTGTAATTGTTTTAGCAATGAATTTGGTCGGCTCATTGTTAATTTCAGCACTCGTTATTTTTCCAGCCCTTTCTGCAATGCGGCTTTTTAAGAATTTTAAATCAGTTACCATTTGCTCTGCCATTTTTTCAGTAGTCTGTGCCGTTAGTGGAATTCTCACGTCTATCTTGACAGGAACGCCTGTTGGGTCTACAATAGTGGCTATAAACATCGGCGTATTTATTATATGTTTTATTATTGATAAATTCGTTTTTGCAAAATTTTCTCAATAAGGAAGTTTATTATGAAAAAATTACTTTGCATGCTTTTATTGTTACTTTTCGTATCAGGCGTTTTTGCCCAAAAGGTAGACTATGATTTAACAAAAATGACAGGCTTAATGGCATATTCTTTTGTTTTTGAAGTATTAGTTGATCCCGAATCGTATAGGGGTGATATAATTAAAGCTAATGGTTTTTTTTACCGAGGTTTGTCAGAATTTACTGGCAGAAATTTTAACTATGTTATGGTTGGTGATGATACTGCCTGTTGTTGGCAGGGCTTAGAGTTCTTGATTAGTGGCGTTGAAAACACTGATGAAAACTATCCAGCTCAAAATGCAGACATAGAAGTTGTAGGAGAATTAAAAAGTTATGACGCTGCTGGCTACACTTTTTTTTATCTCGACGTAAAAGAAGTAATTGAATTGTAATTATATTGACTGCACCTCATAGCTTAGAATATTAAAATGTTTATAAGTTGCAGTGTTTTAACGTATTCTGTCAATAATCTGTACATCAAAGAGGAGTTCTCGTTTGGTTCTATTTGACCAATTGTTTTGCTCAATCATTGTAAGTATGTTTTCTAATGCTGAAGCTCCAATTTCTGCTACTGGTTGAGTAATTACAGAAACAGGGTACTTTAAGAAGTCAAACCAGCGATTATCATCATAGCTTAGGATTCGTATTTTATCTTGATGTTCCTGGGGTAGATTTGCAAACACTGTAATAACTTCATAGCAAATTGTTGATGTTGCGCAAAAAACGCCATCTAGATCTTCCCCTTCAATAAAGTTTTTTATTAATGGATAAGAGTCCTCTTGGTCATAATTTAGTGACAATAGCTTAGGGCTCATGCTGTTATTTAATATAAATGTTTTAAATCCTAAGTTTCTTTGATTTATTGTATATACTGAATCAGAATAACCAATAAAGCCAATGTTTTTACACCCCTTTTCGAAGAGGTACTTTGTCCCCAAAAGACCACTGTTAAAATTATTTATTCCTATAAAAAGAAGGTCATGATCCTCATATTGTCTATCAATTAGGACTACAGGAATTTCAACATCTTTTAGTATTTTCGGCACGTGTTGAGATTCAATAGGTGCTAAGATAAGACCATCAACTTTTCTTTCTAGTAGCATCGAAATATTTTTCTCTTCTTTTTCCACATCAACTTCCGAATCGCAAAAAATAATTGATACTCCATTATCATCAGCAATTGTTTCAATAGCTTTTAATACAGAAATATAATAATCCTCTCTAATATCAGCGATTATTACCCCAATGTATATCGGTTTATTTTTGCTTTGCTTGTTGTTAGTTGATGTTCTATAGTTTTCTCTTCCTATTACAGCAAGTACTGCATCTCTCGTTTCTTGGTTTACATTGCGGGTTTTATTAATTACATGAGATACAGTTGTTATTGAAACACCTGCTATTCTCGCTACGTCTTGCATTGTTAAGCGTTTGTTTTTCATACTGTATCATAGCAAAAGTACAAAAAAAAATCAATACTATTTGCGCAATATAGATAAAAAAATATAGAATAATTGCGCAAAAAAATTATAAAATTTGCGCAAAAATGCTTGACAAGAGAAATATCTTATGCTAAACTGTGGAAACTTAATAAGTAGGGGAGAGTATGAAAGCAGTAGTATTAGAACAAAAAGATAAAATTACATTAAGGGATTTTGATATCGTTGACGAAATGTTGGATGATGATGTGCGAATTAAACCATGTGCAGTTGGTGTATGTGGGAGCGATATTCATTATTATGTCGAGGGCCGAATAGGTGATTTTATTGTTGATAGCCCGATGATTTTAGGACACGAAGCTAGTGGCATTGTTGTAGAAGTTGGCGCTAATGTAAAAAACTTAAAAGTGGGTGATCGGGTTTGCATGGAGCCGGGAATTCCGAACTTTAAGAGTATTGAAACACTGAAAGGTATGTATAACTTAGACCCGGCTGTACGGTTTTGGGCAACTCCTCCAATTCATGGATGCCTAAGAGAAACTGTTGTTCATCCTGCAAGCTTGACTTTTAAGATACCAGATAACATGTCGTACTCAGAAGGTGCTCTTGTTGAACCACTTGCAATAGGAGTGTATTCGGCGCAAAAGGCAAAAATAAAACCTGGCGATAAAGCACTGGTTTTTGGAGCTGGAACCATTGGCATTGTTACTGCCATAGCCGCAGCATCAGGAGGCTGCTCAGAAGTTTATGTTGCAGACATAAAGAAAGATAAGCTTGAGTTTGTTAAAAAGCATTATGGTGATACGGTAAAAATTATTAATCTAGCAGAGACAACTGTAGAAAACTATTTTACTGAAAATGGAGTATCTGGAGTAAACATAGTTTTTGAAGCCACAGGAAGCGCGGCTGTATTTAAAAATATTACTTCTTATCTAGTGCCAGGAGGAGTAATGGTTTTAATTGGTATGCCATCTGCTCCAGTGCCTCTTGATGTTGTAAGTATGCAAGCAAAGGAATTATCTATAGAGACTATTTTTCGATATGTGAATATTTACCCTTGTGCTATTAATATGATAGCTTCCGGAAAAATAAATGTAAAGCCTCTTGTAACTAAAGAGTTTTCTTTTGAAAATGCATGCGAAGCATTTGACTATGCTCGTAATCCAGCTGAGAACGATGTAAAAATCATGATAAATATGGAATAGTCAGCGTACGCTGATCAAATATTAAAGGAGGTGTTTACATGAAAAAAATCATTGTAACACTAATGGTTGTTTCTTTGGCTTTCACTGCATTTGCAGGTGGGAGTGGCGATGATGAAGGGTATAAGGTAGCATATATTGCTCGCGCTCAAGCAGATTCTTTTGCTGCATGGTTGGCTAATTCTGTAAAAGAAGAAGCTGATAAGTATCCTGATATCACTCTTCAAGTTTTTGATGGACAAGCATCAGATGACAGAGTTAATTCTCTGATTGAAAATGCTATTGTAAATCAATTTGATGCAATTATTATTCAACCAAATAATGGTGAATCACAGCGTCCTTATGCAGAAAAAGTTGTTGAAGCAGGTATTGTTTGTATCACTACGAATGCACGCATTGATAATATTGCTGGTGCTTCATCTGTTGATGCTGATCCATATGAGCAAGCAGCAATTCAAGCACGTGCCGCATTAGAAGCAGTTCCTCAAAATGGTAAAGCTGTTGTTCTACTTGGCCCTCCAGGTAACTTCCATGCAGATGCGCGACGCGAAAGCTGGGAAAAAGAATTTTTTGAAAAACGCCCTGATGTTGAAATTGTAGGTGAACAAATTGCTAACTGGAATAAAGATGAAGCAATGAGATACATGGAAGACTGGGTACAAGCAAACGATTCTATCGACTTAGTGGCTTCTATGAATGACAATATGGCTGCTGGTGCAATTGAAGTTGTAAAAAATAATTCAGCATACAATGATCTTCTTGTGTATGGTGTTGATGGAACAGCAGAAGCAGTGCTTCTTATTGATGAAGGAAAAATGACTTCAACAACAATGCAAAGTGCTTTTGACCTCGCTACAGCAATTTTGGATACAACTCACAAGCTTCTTACAGGAGCTGAGACTCAAATAGATATTGATATTGATTGTCCTATGGTAGATACAAGCAATGTTCAAGAATATATTGATATGTATAAAGCTACAGGTGACTTATAATTGTAGATAAAACAACCTGCGTATTTTACAATACGCAGGAGTAGTTATAACTTAGGAATAAAATGCAAGAAATTAAATTACGTGTTTCAGGTATAGAAAAATCTTTTCCTGGTGTTAAAGCATTAGATAATATAAATTTTACAGTACATAAGGGGACTGTACACGTGCTCTGTGGTGAAAACGGCGCGGGTAAGTCTACTTTAATGAAAATTATTAATGGCGTATACAAGACTGATGCTGGTACTATTTATATTGATGAAAAACCAGTAACAGTGAAGAATCCAATTCATGCAAGAGAGCTGGGGATTTCAATGATTTTTCAAGAATTGAACTATATCCCAGAGATGACAGTAGAAGAAAGCTTGTTTGTTGGACGACTGCCAGTTAAAAAAACTGGAATAAATTGGAAAAAAATAAGACGAGAAACCGTTGAGTTACTGAAAACTGAAGGTTTAAATTATTCTCCTACAACTAAAATGAAAGACTTATCTGTTTCTGATATACAAATGTTAGAGATTTTAAAGGCGATATCGCATAAGTCTGATGTAGTAATTATGGATGAGCCTACTTCTGCAATTACACAAAAAGAAGTAGAACTTTTGTTTTCAAAAATTGAAAAACTTAAACGAAACGGTGTAAGTATCATATATATATCACATAAAATGGATGAAATTTTTCGTATAGCAGATGAGATTACGATATTTAGGGATGGGTGTGTAGTAGAAACTCGAAAAAAAGATGACATCTCCATTAATGAAGTAATTGCATTAATGGTTGGACGAGAACTTTCAGATGACTATCCGAAAGAGAATATACCATTGGGTGAAACAATCCTTGAAGTAGAAGGACTTGTGAGGCCTGGCTATTTCGAAGATATACAATTTTCTGCAAAAAAATGTGAAATACTTGGCTTTGCAGGACTAATGGGAGCCGGTCGAACAGAAGTAATGAGAGCTATATTCGGGATGGATGAATATTCTGGTGGAATAATTAAAAAAAATGGAAACATTATAAAAAATAAGACAGTACAAGAGAGTATAAAAAATGGCATTGTAATGCTATCTGAAGACAGGCGGCGTTATGGAATTGTTCCTGTGCGTAGCGTAAAGGAAAATGCCACATTAGCAAGTCTTAGGAAATTTTTTAGAAAAGGATTTTTGCGTAGAGTTGAAGAAAATGAAACAGTTCAAAACATGTTTAAAATGATGAATGTTAAAACTCCAACACTAGAGACGACTATAGATTCTCTGAGTGGTGGTAATCAACAAAAAGTTGTATTAACAAAGTGGATGATGAATGAGCCAGATATTCTAATTATGGATGAACCTACTCGCGGTATTGACATAGGTGCGAAATACGAAATTTACAAGTTAATGACAGAATTTGCGAAAAAAGGTAAAGCAATAATAATTGTGTCATCGGAACTACCAGAATTAATAGGTATGTGTGACCGCATTTGTGTTATGAACAGGGGAAGAATTAGTGGTATTTTAAATAAAAAAGATTTTTCACAAGAAGCTATAATGAAGTTGGCTACTGGAACAGAGGAGTAATGAAAATGAATATAACAAGTCTAAAAAGTAAGTGGGAAATTTTTTCTCGCAAATATAGTATAATTTTGGTTTTAGTTTTTTTAACTATTATTTCTTCAATCATTAACAGTAATTTTTTTACACCGATTAATTTATCAAATGTGTCGAGGCAGATTTCTGTTACAACAATTTTAGCATTTGGTCAAACTATACTTATAATATGTGGTTTAATTGATCTTTCTGCGGGGTCGGTTCTGGCCTTCGCGGGTGTTCTTTCTGTAGATTTCTATAAAACGACACAATCATTACCTTTGGCTTTTGTAGTAGCAATACTTGTTGCTGTTGCCTTAAATATGATTACAGGCGTTATGGTTACTCGTTTTAAAACACCTCCATTTATAGCTACTTTGGCGATGCAGGCAATGGCTAGAGGTGCTGCACTATTGTATACAAATGGTCAAAATATTTACCAATTAGGAAATTATACATCTATAGGGCAAGGGTCAATTGGGTTTATGCCAACACCGATTATATTCCTTATTTTACTGTTTGCTGTTACGTGGTATATCTTAAATCATACACGTTTTGGACGATCTTTATTTGCAGTAGGTGGAAACGAAGAAGCTGCAACAGCATCAGGTATTAATGTTAATAAGAGCAAAATGACAGCCTTTATAATAAATGGAGTTTTTGTTGGTGTAGCAGCAGTATTATTTATGTCTCGTGTCAATTCAGGACTTCCAAACGGTGCCATAGGATATGAATTCCAAGCCTTAACAGCTTCAATTATCGGTGGAACCAGTTTTTCTGGAGGTATGGGAACTGCAGGAGGCACAGTTGCGGGAGCATTTATTGTTGGCTTTCTAGATAATATCATGAACCTTACAAATGTAAACTCTTACTTACAAGAAATTGTTCGAGGTGCGATTATTGCTTTTGCAGTTATCTATGACATTCAGTCAAAAACAAAGCGTGAAAAACGTAAACTTGGAAATATTACAGAAAAAAAATAAGTTATAATATCGAAGTGGAATCTTAGCATTCCACTTTTTTTTATCTCGATGCAAAAGAAGTAATTGAATTGTAAAAAACTCTTTGCCATTTTATAAAAGGCATGCTATAATGATTTTATGGAAAACTTACTTAAAACCTCATTATATGAATGCCATGTAGCGCTAAATGCAAAATTAGTTGACTTTGCAGGTTGGGCTCTTCCAGTCCAGTATACTTCAGCGCTCGAAGAACACCTCGCGGTGCGAAACTCATGTGGGCTTTTTGATATTTCTCACATGGGCGAGTTTACTCTTAAGGGAAAAGACAGCAAATTATTTCTTGAAAAAATTATCCCAACCTCCCTTACAAAGCTTGAGAACAATAAGGGCATGTACACAATGTTATGTAACGAGCGAGGAGGCGTCATTGATGATCTTTTTATATTCCAAAATACCGAAGAAGATTATTATCTTGTGGTGAATGCATCTCGCAGAATTGCCGATTTTGTATGGCTTTCAAAGCATACAAAAAATATGGATATCGAACTTTTAGATGTATCAGATTCGACGGCAAAAATTGATTTACAAGGTCCAACATCTCAAAGCGTATTGCAAAAGGTTTTTCCCTCATTTAAAGTACCTGAAAGATTCTTTTTTAATTATTGTGACTTTGATGGTAAGCGTATAATGATTTCAAACACTGGTTACACAGGCGAAATTGGTTTTGAAATTTATTGTGATAATGAAGTTGCGCCAAAAATCTGGAATACGCTTTTAGAAAAAGGAAAAGAAGACTCCATCATGCCTTGTGGCTTAGCTAGCAGGGATTCTCTCAGGCTCGAAGCATGTTATTCCTTATATGGGCACGAACTTAGCGAAACTATTAATCCGATGGAAGCAGGCCTTGGATGGGCAATTAATTCAGATAAAGATTACGTAGCAAGCTCAATTTTGAGGGAAATAAAAGCAAATGGCGTAGCGAGAAAAGTATTTTGTATAAAACTCATTGACAGGGGGATTCCTCGTGAGGGATACCGCATACAATATGAGGGTACAGATATAGGCTATATAACGAGTGGATGTTATTCTCCACTTTTAAAAGAAAGCATAGCCTTTGCGCTTTTAGATATAGAAAAGGCAAAACAAGAAATGGATATTGATTTGGCTGTAGGTATACAAATTGATGTAATGATAAGAGATAAGTGTGTAAAAGCAGGTATTGTAAAAAGACCATTTTATACGTATAATCAAGGATAAACATTCCACTGGAGGTAAAAAAAAATGGCAAATGGAAAAGAAGTATTACAAAATTTATTGTACTCAACAGAGCATGAATGGGTAAAGCAAAATGGAGATGGAACTGCAACCTGTGGCTTAACAGATTATGCACAAAATAACTTAGGCGACATAGTATTTGTTGAACTAACTGTTAGCGATGGACCTGTTAAAAAAGGCGATGCTGTTATTGTAGTAGAGTCTGCAAAGGCTGCCTCTGATGTGTATACACCTCTTTCTGGGGAAATCATCGAAGTAAATGCTGATGTAGAAGCTTCTCCAGAAATGCTCAATGAAAGTCCCTATGACAGCGCATGGCTTTTTAAAGTAAAGCTTGCCGATGAATCAGAACTTTCAAGCCTCATGAGTGCTGATGATTATGCGAAATTTATAGAAAGTTAAACGTATAGAGGGAATATAATGCAATATACAATGTTAAGCGATGCTGATAAAAAAATCATGCTAGATAAAATTGGCGTTAAAAATAGTAAAGAACTTTTTGATGATCTACCCTCAGATATTTTGGTCGATACGTTGACCGGTTTACCTGATGCCCTAACTGAGCTTGAAGTTGTAGAAGAGTTTCAGCGCATAGCTAGAAAAAACAATGTAGCTGCAGTTCCCTTTTGTGGTGCTGGTGTATATGATCACTATGTTCCTGCGAGTGTAGATGAGCTTGCTGGAAGAAGCGAGTTTTACACCGCATACACACCATACCAGCCAGAGGTTAGCCAAGGAACACTAACAGCAATCTTTGAGTATCAAACCTATATGTGTCGTCTTACTGGGATGGATGTTGCTAATGCAAGCCTTTATGATGGATCTTCTGCCTTGGCCGAATCTGTAATGATGTCTTGTAAAGAAAAAAAGAAACAAAAAATACTGGTAAGTAAAACAGTAAATCCACTGTATAGAAAAACACTTCAAACATATTGTTGGGCAGTAGGAATTGAAATTATTGAGATTCCTAATAAGGGTTTAATTACCGATGTTGAAAAAGTAACTGAACTCATGGATGATAGTGTTGCAAATATAGTAGTTCAATCGCCTAATTTTTTTGGTGTTATTGAAGACGTAGAAAAAATAGCGCGCTTAAAAGATGAAAAAAAAGTAGACCTCATTTTTACAGTATCTGAAGCATTGAGTTTAGCATTGCTAAAAACTCCGAGAGAGCAGGGTGCTGACATCGTATGTGGTGAAGCAATGAGTTTTGGTAACTACCCAGCATTTGGTGGCCCACTTCTTGGCTTTATGTGCGCAAAAGAAAACTACATGAGAAAAATCCCCGGACGCCTTGTTGGCTTAACAGAGGATGAAGATGGAAATCCTTGTTTTGCACTAACACTCCAAGCACGGGAACAACACATTCGCCGCGATAAGGCAACATCAAATATTTGTTCAAATCAAGGACTCATTGCATTACGAGCTGCAATATACTTGAGTGTGCTCGGGGTAAAGCTTGCAGACCTTGCAAAACTTAATCACAGTAATGCTTGCTATTTACGAGAAAAACTATTGGAACAAGGTTTTACCGTTCCGTTTGATAGCACAGAGCCGATTTTTAACGAGTTTATTCTTGAAAAGCCAAGTGGCTATGGTGAAGTGGATTTTGGAATTGATGTAAGTAATTGGTATCCAGAACTCAGTGATTGTATCCTACTTTGTGCAACAGAAAAAAATAGTAAAAAATCCATTGATGCATACTTTAATAATAAGGGAGGTATGTAATGCCAACCATTTTTGAAAAAAATAATACAGGAACAAACACCTACGAAGTAGAGGCAAGTGATAAAAAATATGATTTAGATTCTTCCTTGCTCAGAAAAGATTTACCCTTGAGCGATGTAAGTGAAGTAGAGGTAGTGAGACACTACTTTAATCTTTCAAAAAAGAACTTTTGTGTTGATGAAAATATGTATCCCTTGGGAAGTTGTACCATGAAGCATAATCCCAAAATAAATGAAAAGCTTGGAAAAGATGCAAATTTTGCTCTTTTGCACCCATTGGCTGGTGAAAAGGCAAGTCAAGGTGCATTAGAAATCATGCACGACATGGAAGAATATTTTAAATCTATCACAGGAATGCACGGGGTAACGTTTAATCCTGTCGCAGGCTCCCATGGGGAGCTCACAGCCCTTATGGTGGTAAAAAAGTATTATGAAAAAAAGGGTGAAAAGCGAAATATTGTACTTATTCCAGACTCAGCCCATGGAACAAATCCAGCTTCAGTTACGATGTGTGGGTTTGAAGTTCGTGAGCTAAAGTCTACCGCAGAAGGTGATGTAGATTTAGATTTTCTAAAAGAAGCTTTGGATGAAAATGTAGCTTGTATGATGCTTACGAGTCCTGCAACTACGGGGCTTTTTGACAGAAATATTCACAAAATTGCAGATTTAATTCATAACAATGGGTCTCTTTTTTATGGGGATGGTGCAAACTTAAATGCAACGGTTGGAAACGCACGTTTTTCAGACATGGGATTTGACCTCATGCATATAAATGTGCATAAAACGTTTTCAACTCCTCACGGCGGTGGTGGACCAGGTTCAGGTCCAATTTCTGTAGTAGAAAAACTTACTCCATTTTTGCCAACCCCGAGAGTTGAAAAAACGAGCGCAGGGTATACTCTTGCGCAAGACAAACCAGACTCAATTGGGGCTGTACATAGCTTCTATGGAAACTTCTTAATATACTTAAGAGCATGGGTGTATATCCGCCTTTTAGGTGCTGAAGGATTAAAAAACGCAGGGGAAACGGCTGTGTTAAATGCAAACTACTTACTTGCTCTATTAAAAGAAGAATACAATGTGCCAATTAATAGACGTTGTATGCATGAGTTTATTATTAATGATAAAGATTTTCCAAATACCGATAAGGGCATTACAACAGACCATATTACGAAACGTCTTTTGGATTATGGTTTTCATGCCCCAACGGTCTTTTTCCCACTTATCGTGGATCACGCAATGATGATAGAGCCAACAGAAACTGAATCAAGGGAAACTCTTGAGTCCTTTGCAAAGGCCATGATTGCAATAAAAAAAGAAGCGCAAGAAAATCCTGAGCTTATTTTACACGCGCCGCATACAAAGGCGGTAAAACGTGTTGATGTAGTGAGTGCTGCACGCAAACCGATCCTTAAGGTATCCGCAGATTACGCAGATTAATAGGATTTCTATTGGAAGGAGCTACAGGAATTTTAACAAAATGTAAAAACTGGTACATGCCAGGACGGAGATTCTTCCTGTAGTCCAATAGAAAGTAAAGTCAGAATGACGGGCTATGTTTTTACTTTTTTTGTGGTGTTCGGAATAAAGATTTAATACTCAATAATAAAAATCTGTGTAATCCTATAAATCTGCGGATAGCGAATGACCAATCTTGGTGGTAAATGCAAAATTCGCTTAGAAACTATTTTCCACGTTTGTTCATTTCTACATAGCCTCTTTGTGCCATAACAGACTTGTAGGCTGGACGAATAATTTTTCCGCCATTCACTAACTCTTCCAAGCGGTGTGCAGACCATCCTGATATGCGAGCAGTTGCAAAAAGAGGTGTGTACATTTCCTTAGGAAGATCTAGCATATGATAAATTAGGCCTGAGTAAAAGTCTACATTTGCACTAACACCCTTGTACATCTTTCGTTTTTCTCCAATTACCTTTGGCGCAAGTCTTTCAACGGCAGAATAGAGAGCAAACTCTTTATCAAAGCCTTTTTGTTTTGCAAGCTCTTCAACCCATTTTTTTAGTGTTGTTGCACGAGGGTCGGAAAGCGAATAGACTGCGTGCCCAATACCGTACACAAGGCCTGTTTTATCGTATGCATCTTTATCAACCAAACGTTCAACATATTTTTCAACTTCTGCTTCATCTGTCCAATCTTTAATATTTTCCTTTATATTATCAAACATATCCATAACCTTAACATTTGCGCCTCCATGCTTTGGGCCTTTT
>CAYJFX010000041.1:0-16401 GCA_964369735.1 uncultured Treponemataceae bacterium | reverse complement strand
AGAAGCTCTTGTTCTTTTTTAATAAATACTAAAACTGTTTCCATTCTGCGTGGAATATTTTGCATTTCTAAAATTCTTTGTTGGTCTTCTTTTTCAATATTTAATATTGATGCTATGAAGTCTGCTATTTTTCCGGGATGGTCTATGTTAATCATGTTTAGGCGCATTTCTTCAGAAAAAAGAGGATTGTTTTCAGAAATTTCTTTCATTTCACTCATAAGGGTTCTAGTAAGAGCCTTCACTTTAAAGCTTTGTTCCTCTGTGTCATCGAGGTAATTTATTGCAGCTATAATAGGATTGGTATGGCTTATTTGCTCTACTAGCCTAAATCTTTTGAGAGTAGAAATAAATATATTTATTCCACCATCAGGTAAGTTTATTTTTTTAATAATTCGTGCAACGGTACCAACACAATGTAGGTCAGAAAAAGTTGGTTTTTCACTTTCTGTTTTTAACAAAACAATTCCAATGTGTCCATTATCTGCATATGCATCTTCAACAACTTGTATATCTTCAGCTGCGCTTATCATAAGAGGTGTAAAAATCCCAGGAAAAATGGGGCGTCCTGAAATAGGAAGTATTCTAAGAGTATTTGAAAGTGGTTGTTCCACTGGAATGATTATTTTTTCAGACATTGTATCTCCTCAGTAGTAAAGTTACTTATATTAAATATATCTAAATTTATGGGTAAAAACAAGTGATTTTTAAAAAAATATTACCTTGTGATTTTTCTTTCAATATGATATTATAATAATTATGAAAAATTCTTTGGTATCAGCTGGGCTTAAACTGTCAATATTAACACTTATTTCAAGGTTACTAGGATTAGTGCGAGAAATGACAAAGGCCCATTTTTTAGGTACCTCTGTACTGGCAGATGCATTTGGCATTGCCTTTATGATACCTAATTTACTGAGGCGCCTCTTTGCAGAAAACTCAATTTCTATTGCATTTATTCCAACCTTTAAGTCTTATATTGAAAATAAATCAATTGATAAAAATACGATACACCAATTTATATGTGCAACATTTACTCTTGTAAGCTTTTTAAGTGCACTTGCCGTGTCAATAGGTATTATTATTACGCCATATATTTTACCATTTTTTGTTGAAAATTCTACCAGTGATATAATTCCAGAGATGACTGTTTTAACACGAATTATGTTTCCATACTTATTTGTTATTTCTATTGCGGCTTTCTTTCAAGGGATACTAAATGGAATCAAAATTTTTGCACCTTCCGGCTTTACACCTATTTTATTTAATATTAGTGTTATTGGCGCAACATACGCATTATCCCCTTATACTGAAAACCCTGCAAGAGCAATGGCCTACGGAGTAATTATTGGGGGAACCTTACAATCGCTTTTTCAACTTCCATTTGTTATTAAATCTGGTTTTTTTCCATTTTTTTGTAGCCTAAAAAAGGCGTTTAAAAATCCTGGGACAAAAAAGGTTTTATCTCTCGTAGCACCAACAGTTGCTGGAATGGCTGTGTACCAACTTAATGATGTTGTATCTACAATTCTAGCAGGGAGGCAAGGGGAGGGAATTGTCTCTAGTTTGCAGTATTCCATTCGCTTACAAGAATTGATTCTTGGTATATTTGTAGTATCAATTAGTACTGTTATTCTACCAGACTTATCAACCTATGCAAAAAACAAAGATAAAACAGCGTTTAATGAAATACTCAATAAAGCCACACATATTATTGCGCTTGTAACCATACCAATTACATTTTTTGCCTTGCTTTTTGGTGAAAACATCATTAGGCTCGTATATGAATCAAATCAATTTACAGATACCTCAGTAAAGCTTACACTGCAAGCTTTTGTATTTCATATAGGTGGCCTGTATTTTATAGGTTTAAACAGAATTATTGCTCCTTCATTTTATGCCCAGCAAAATACAAAACTTCCGACACTTGCAGGGATAATAGGTTTTGGGGTGAATATTGTGCTAGCAATTATTTTGGTTAACTTTATGAGTGGTGGTGGGATTGCGCTTGCATTGAGTTTAGCAAGTGCTATAAATACTGTAATGCTTTTTATTTTTTTACGGAAAAATGACTTAGTGGGTATTAAGAATCTCTTAGCATCAAATCTCCTGTATGCCCTCAAGCTTATTGTTCTTTCTTTACTCTCACTTTTTATTGTGTACACAATAAAAAGTGAGGTATTTAGATGGTTTTTATCATATCATCGTTTTATTTCTCAAGGTGTTCCCTTGCTTATATGTGCAATAGCTTTTGCGTTGTGTGGCATTGTGCTATTAATTTTTGTAAAGGATCCCTTAGTATTATCAGTATTGAAAAAAAGAAAGCTGCACTAGTTATATTATTTATTGCGAAGATTTTACAAAAATATTTTTTCTAAATGTAATAAAAAGTATAAGAGATGTTGTAGCTGAAAGTATATCGCTAATTGGCTCAGCTGCTAGCACTCCCCAAAATCCTAAATCTGTTACACGCGGTATAATAATGGCCAGTGGAGTGAGGAGGATTATTTTTCTAAGCATAGCAAGGAAAACAGATATTTTTGCTCTTCCAGTTGCAACGAAAGCTTGCTGGCATGCCATTTGTATACCCATAAAGGCCATACCAAAAATATACAAGCGTAAAGCAGTTACTCCAAGAGCAATAAGGTTTTCATCGTCCGTAAAAAGGCCTATAAAACTTTCTGGAATGGCTATGATTAATCCTACCATTGCACTTGCAAATATACAGTTTATAATAAAAAGCCATTTAAAAGTTTCTTTGGCCCTTGCTTCATTTTTTGCACCAAAATTATAACTTATGATAGGTTGAGCACCTTGGCCCAATCCCATAATAGGTAAAAATACAATTTGCATCAGGCTAAAGAATATTGCCATAAGGGCTACATGATTATCGCCGCCATAAATCTGCATGCTTTTATTAAACACGAGCTGAATAAGGCTTTCTGTTGACTGCATAATAAAGGTTGCAATACCGAGTGAAAAAATACCTTTAAGAATAATTGGTGATAATACAAGGTTTTCTTTGCGTATACGCAGAATGCTCTTTTTGCCTAGAAAAAAACATATTACCCACGTTGCCGAAACTGCTTGACTTATTATGGTTGCTAGAGCGGCACCTTTAACACCCATATCAAAGTAAAAAATAAAAATAGGATCTAAAATAATATTTAAGATACAACCAATAAGTACAGTCATCATGCTTGTTTTTGCAAACCCTTGATTTGTAATAAACATATTAAGTCCAAGCGTAATTTGAACAAAAATAGTACCAAACAAATATATAGATAAATACCCAGATGCAAACTCAATGGTATTATTGCTAGCTCCAAATGCAAATAAGATTGGCTCTCTAAAAATCATAAAGAAAACGGTGAGTATTATAGAAATACCAATGGTTAGCGTTATAGCATTTCCCAGCAGTTTTTCTGCTGTATTATTGTCTTTCGCACCCATGGCAATGGCCGCTCTTGTTGCTCCTCCTACACCGATAAGAGAAGCGAACGCAATAATTATAGAAATTATTGGAAATGAAACACCTAGTCCAGCTAGGGCTAAGGCACTAACATCGGGAATACGTCCAACAAATATTCTATCTACTACATTATATAAAAGCTGAACAATCTGAGCTAAAACGGTGGGAATTGCCATTTTTAAGATAAGAGGGACAATGGGGGTTGTTTCTAGGTGATTTTTATCCATTCGATATTATATAGTGATGCTAATAATCAGTCAATAGGATATTCAGGGGCTATTCCTAAAGGAGTATGTAACACTGGGCAACCTAAATCCATATTAAATTTTTTTTCTGAGCCAATAGTTGTAATTGGGCCATGCCCTGGGTATACAACGGTAGTATCAACATGTATAAATAACTTCGTTTGAATATTTGTTACTAATAGCTTTCTCGCGTAAGGGTTCGTTGTCGTTCCAATTGTTCCCGCTAATAAAGAGTCTCCCGTAAAAATGCAGTTCTCTATTTTATAAGCCATTGAGTCAGGGGTGTGCCCCGCTATTGAAAAATAGTTTACTTTTAACGATGCAATAGTGAGTACGCCATCGCCTCTCAGTATATTTGCATCTGAGGTAATTAGTTCAGAATACGCTGCATACACCTTTGGCTGATATATTTTTTGTAAAGCATAAAGCCCTTCAGATAAAGAGTTATGGCTATGGGTTACAAGGACAGCCACAAGTTTATAGTTATCCACTTCAATGTGCTCAATCATTTTTGGGGTAATTTTTCCAGGATCGATGATTAATGCTTCTTTTGTTTTTGTATCTAAAACGATGTATGAGTTATATCCACTGACATGATTTCTATGGTTATATATTTTCACTTTTTTTCCCCTCAAAAGCAAGTAAACTGTTTTCAGTTTGATCAAACCATGCTTCTCTCGTATTTGAAGATTTAAAAGAAACGTTCTGATGCTTGCTTTTAAAGAAGCATGTTTTTTTTATGTTGCAGTTGCAAAACGTCGTAGTAATAAAATTAGCACGAATAAATGCAGAACTAAATAAGTCAGAATCATCAAATGATGAATTAAGTGTTGTAATTCCATTAAAATTACAATTAATTAGGTCAGAGTTTACTAGTGTTACATTTGAGAATGTTGACCCTGAAAAAGATGAAAAATGTATACTTGTTTGCATCATAGAGCACTGAGTGAATACCGAAAACTCTGCAATGCACATTCTCATTCTAATGCCATTAGCTTTTATATTCGTAAATGTGCAATTTAAAAAAGTACAACCATAAAATTTCTTATTAGAAAAATTAAGGTCTTCAAAGTGTACATCTTCAATTGTTAGTCCAACGAGTTTTTCGGTATTAATTATATAGTTTTTTAATTCATCCTTTGACATCGTAGGATTTTCAAACATGATATTCTCCTATAAAAGCAATATATTATTATACCATGTAAGGGTTGTATGGGCAAGACATAAAATAGTCTAGGCAATGTCTTGAATATATTCACTTTAAGATGTATTATAAAGAATGTGTTATAAATGTGCAAAGACTTTAGAGTGTCCTAGCCCTGTTTCACGAAATGAAACATGTCCACACTGCTTAGCAGATGTGCGTTGTTGCAAAAATTGTAAACACTATTCACTTGGCTCACATTTTGATTGTAAGGAAAGTATCGAAGAGCTCATTGTTGAAAAAGAACGGTCTAATTTTTGTGATTGGTTTTCCTTAAATACGAGTGCTACAACTGTTTTTTCTGGAGAATCAAAAATAGAAAAGGCAAAGCAAGATTTTAATTCACTTTTTGGAGATTAATTTTGATAGAAAACATTGACTTTATTTTTTTTGACTCAGGAACGGGAGGGCTCCCTTATATGCGCTATCTTACTGAAAAATGCCCAAGTGCTCGCTGTGTGTATTTAGCCGATACTAAAAACTTTCCCTATGGAGAAAAATCTTCTGCAGAAATTACATTGGCTGCTTGCCTTGCTTTAAAGGGTATCCTAAAAAAGTACAAACCAAAGGCAATTGTTATTAGTTGCAATACACTTTCAATTGTGGCATTAGATTTTTTTCGAAAAGAATTTTCTGATATAGCCTTTGTTGGAACGGTACCTGCGATAAAAATGGCAGGAGAGCTGTCAAAAAACAGACGTATAGGTCTTCTTGCCACAAATAGAACTGTAGAAAGTGAATATGTTAAAAGTCTCATTTTTGATTTTGCCTCTGACTGTGAAGTGTTTTCTCGAGGTGATCCTAACCTTATTTCTTTTATTGAAAATTCATTTTTTAGCGCAAATGATGAAGAAAAGGAAAACGCCGTTAAGCCTGCAATTGATTTTTTTAGGGCAAGAGCTGTTGATACCGTAATATTAGGGTGCACTCATTTTTTACATATTGTGGATATTTCTACAAAGCTTGGGCAGAGCGATATGAAAATAATTGATTCATGTGCAGGAGTTGTAAATCAAGCTTTGAGGGTTGCCCCAGTAGATGAAAAATCCAGAGCGGAAAGCTTTACACCCTTATTTTTTGTTACAGGTCATGATGAGAGTAGTGACGATGATGTCTTCCAAAAACGCTATCAAATGATTGCAGAGAAAATGGAAATTAGGTATGGTGGAGTTTTGAATAATTTATAATTTATAATTGATAATGCATAATTAATATTACTGTACCAATATTTGAAAACTGTTGCAAATACCAATAAAATTAGCATGATTATGAAAACATTCATGTTATTCCGCTAAACTCGGTGGTATTTGCAACAGTTTTAATATTTTGTGCCAGTATAATTAACTATTAATTGTTAATTATACATTATACATTATACATTATCTAACACTTCATAGATTTCTTTTTCTATATTGTCACAAAGTGTTGCGGCAGTTTTTTTAGCATCTTCTAGGCTTGTTACAATTGGCTCAACGCTGTTAATATAAAACTTAATCTTTGGTTCGGTTCCACTAGGGCGTGCACTTACTACCGTTCCACCTTCTAAGAAAAATTGTAATACATTACTTGAAGGTAAATCAATCTTTGTTTTTGCACTTGGACTAGCTGGGTCAAAGGTAAAACCTTCACCTACGTCACGAATTGTGTTTACAGTTTTTCCACCAAGTGTTTTTAATCCTTCAGAGCGAAGCTTTGCCATAAGGTTTTTCATGGTTTGTGTTCCAGAAGACCCTAAAAACTCTTTAGCAATTGCTCTGTCTTCATAGTAACCATATTCGCTATACAATTGGTCGAGTCTTTCAAGCAAACTTATACCTTTAGAACGCCAATAGAGTGTCATTTCTGCACACATGGCTGCAGCTGACACACCGTCTTTATCTCGAACATCAGTTTCAACATTGTAGCCATAACTTTCTTCAAAGCCAAAAATATAATTTTTATCACCTTTAATTTCAAAGTCTTGCATAACAGAGGCTATCCATTTAAATCCTGTTAAGCATTCTGATAATTCTACACCATTTTTCTTTGCAATTGCATCAACCATTGGAGATGTTACAATTGAGCGAATCATTGCAGGTTTATTAGGCATTTTACCAAGTTCTTTTCTTGATACAATAATATAATCTGTTAAAAGAACACCCATTTGGTTTCCTGTAATGAGTACATAGTTTCCATCTTTATCGGGAACAGCAGAGCCAAAGCGGTCGGCATCGGGGTCTGTTGCCATAACAACATCTGCTTTTTCTTTTTTTGCTAAGTCGATAGCCATTTTAAGTGCTGGTGCTTCTTCGGGGTTTGGTTTCGAAACTGTTGGAAAGTTTCCATCTGGGTTTCTTTGTTCTGGAACAGTAATAACAGTGAGGCCTAAATCTCCCAGTACTTTCTCTACGTGCATTGCACCTGTACCATGAAGCGGTGTATAAACAACGCGCACTTCTTTTGCTTTTTCTTTTATGAGGGCGGGTCTAAAAAGCTGATCTTTACACATTGCCCAGTACTTATCATCAATTTCTGAATCTATCATCACAAGTTTTCCTTGTGCAATGGCATCTTCTTTTGAGATAGTTTTTACATCTGCTACCTTATTTACTTCTTCAATAATTCCAACATCATGTGGCTCGGTAACTTGTGCACCATCTAGCCAATATGCTTTATAGCCATTGTACTGTGGAGGATTATGCGAAGCTGTTACAACAACGCCGGTAACACAGCCAAGTTCTCTAATTGCAAAAGAAAGTTCAGGAGTAGGGCGTAGGCCTGTAAAAAGATATGTTTTAAATCCATTTGCACAAAAAATAAGGGCAGCATTTAAAGCAAATACATCAGAGTATCGTCTTGAATCATAGGCTATAACAGCCGCTAATGTTCCATCTTTTGCTTTTTCTGGTAGGGCTTTTATACAGTAACTTGCCAAACCTTGCGTTGCCTTATTAATTACAAGCGAATTCATACGGTTTGTACCGCCACCGATTATGCCTCTAAGGCCACCTGTGCCAAATTCAAGATTTTGATAAAACCTATCTTCTAGTTCTTTTATATCTTCTTTTGCAATTAAGTCTACTACTTCTTGTTTAAACGCATCATTTTTTTCTTCGCTAATATATTCATTTGCGCGCTTTAATATTTCTTCCTTATTCATAAAAACTCCTTAGTTATAATTTATATAATTGCTATACCAAATACTATGAAAAATTGTGCTGCTAAATAAGTTAGCATAACAATAAATCGATGAAATGGAAACTCTTTTACAAAGATGGTATGCGAAAGGACTGCATCAGAAATTAAAAAGAGTAAACTACCAATAAAAATATTAATTATACTAAGTGGTATAGAGTTGAATCCACCTTGTAGATTGTAACCTACAAGCAAGAATAGAGCAATAGCATTTATACCAACGAGTAGTGTTGCATACACAATCATTGCAACTCCAATAGGCCCTTTTTGACACTTATTCATAAACCATGTTGCTACTATAAGTGCAATATATAGTATTGATGCAATTACGATAAATAAAATTGGCACTGGTAAAAAGGTAAGTAGTGAAAAAATAACTATGAGGTAAAATACATGACCAAGAAAAAACGCTACAACACCTCGAATAAAATTGTGAGTTTCTTTTTGCCTTAATAAGTACATGTCTCCCATGCCACCAAAAATAATGCCTAGTGATAAAAGGATATTGTTTTGACTTAAAACAGATTCTCCTTTTGCTTGTGAAATAAAGCCCCATAACCCAAACACAAGCATTGGCATCAAAAGTGCTTTTGAAACATCTGCCAACTTATTGTTGTTAATAAGACAAACAACTAGGTGAAAAATTGAAACAAGAAAAAAAGGTATACACCATAATAAAAAATAAATATTCATATAAAAATTATACAATAAGTTTATAAAATAGTAAATCACAAACATACATGAATTATAAAAAAAGCATGCGTTTTTATATAAGCAGCAACTTAAATATATTAAGCTACTGCTTGTGAAACTATTTGTTTTCCTCGGCCATTATATCTGCTATGGTAAAATGAGACACAGCTTCATTTAGTGCTTCAACACTAGCCCTTCCACTTTCAACACCTTTTACAATTGTATGAGAAGATTGACTTATGCTTTCAATATCAGATTTTATACCTTCTATGAGCATTAATACATTGTCGGATGCTGCTTTGTTGGAAACAATTGCTTGTTGTGTGACTACTAAAATATCGGCTGAGTTTGCTTTAATGATATGAGTAATTTCATCAACTCCCACCATGCTTTCAAATACTTGCCTTGATCCAATTGATTGTTCTTTCATGGCATTCTTTACTTCTTCGGTAATTTGCTCTACTTTTTTTATAACATTCATTGTTGTATTAGCCGCATCTGTTAAGCGGTCAGAAAACTCAACAATATCATTGATGTATGCGGTTATAGAAACAATAACCTCACTAGCATTTTTTGATTGGACGGCTGTAGTTTCTGCAAGCTTTCTGATTTCATCGGATACCACAGCAAAGCCTTTGCCTGCATCTCCTGCATGAGCAGCTTCAATGGCTGCATTCATAGCAAGTAAGTTTGTTTGTGAGGCAATATTTGAAATAAGTTGATTAATTTCAACAAGGTCTAAAGATCCTCTGCTTACATCTTGCAATTTACTTGTAGACTCAGAAATATAGGTGTGCTCTTGTTCAACATTTATTACTAATTGATTTACAAGTTCACTCATAGTTGTGGTGCTTCTATCGATTGAAGAGATACTTTCAGACATTTCTTTAATTGCGCTCGAAGAATCTTCCAAGTATGAACTTTGTCGTGTGATTTGCGTTGATAATTGATCGATTGATTTTTCAATTTCTTCGACTGCAGTGCTAATATCATGCATTATTCCCGTTATATCATTTGCAATAGAACCAACAGATTCTTCAACTTTTTGTACTTTTTCTAGTGATTGTTTCGTTGAATCCATAAGGTCATCATTTACGTCGGTGATGGTATTTGTTGAAGCATACAAAGCTCTCACCAAATTTGTCATTTTTGCTCTTACTTGGTTTAAGCCCTCTGCAATTACTTGCGCTTCATGTGTGTTACAGTCGCAAGATTTACCAGTAAAGTCTCCCGTTGAAAGAACATGACATTCTCCTGAAATGGTGGAAAAAGGTTTACTAAGTCGCTTGCTAATAAAATGTGTGTATATACAACCTATAAGTATAATTGAAACTGCAACTGCTATAGAGACAGTAACTAAGAAGTATAAATCCCCGTATAAATCATTTAGGGGGCCTGCAAAAACAAGTGTCCATGGGGTACGCTCTACAGGTGCGACACATATATACTGGTCATCATAGAATGTAAGGGTACGCTCTTTTATAAGAAATGCATCTAAGTGGTTAAGCATTTTTTCATCTTGGTCTACATACTTTCCTATAAGGTCTCTATTAAAGTTTGTTATAAATATGCCATCTTCATTTAAGACTGCACTAAATGAGTTTTCTGAAACCTTTCTACTTTCTGTAATATCAATAAGGCTATCTAAGTATACATCTATGGCAACAACTCCTTCAGGCTCAGAGTTTGAATTAAAGACTAATTCAGATATTGTAATTACATTTTGCCCTGTTTTTTCATCTATATGTGGGTCTAAAAAGGCTAGTTCTCCATTTACACTAAGAGCTTGGGTAAACCATTTTTCTTTTGTATGGTCCCAGCCGAAAGCAAGTGCGTCTCCTGTCCCCGATAAAAAAAAAGAATCTTGTTGATTTAAAGAATTCATGCTTGCAAAGTAGACATCAACTATGTTTTCGTTTTGTGATAGTAATTCAATTAACATAGCTTCAAGGTCTTGAAGATTTGGCTCTGTTTTTGAGACAGCGCTTATAGTAAGAAGTAGGTCAACAGAAGGGCTAAGGTGATACTCAATGCTTTTTTCCAGTAGTTCTGTGGTAACATCAATAGATTCTCTAATATTTTCAGCCAGTGTTTGTTCTGCACTATAAATAAAAATACCCGCTACAATGGAAACGACTCCAATGAGCATGCATACGGTAATACGCATAATTCTAAACGATAAAGATCTTTTCATAGTCTTTCCTTCCTTTGAAAAATATATTTTATTAATTATACACTATATATCGTTTAAAATCAAACAAATGTTTAAAAATAAACAAATAATTGTTAAATTTTTAATCTTTTTCCTAAAAAATGTTTCTTTCCTTAAAAATTCTATACTATCTGTTATTGCAGTGAGAAAAAAAATACGCTATAATAATGAAATGAACATAGCATGGATTGGTACAGGAATCATGGGCTCGTCAATGGCAAAACACTTAGCCCAAAACGGACATTCTATTACAGCGTATAATAGAACATTTGAAAAGGCACAAGCTTTGCAAGAGTATGATATTATGCCTTGCAAAACAATTTCTGAATGTGTGAGCAATGCGCAAGTGGTTTTTAGTATTGTTGGTTATCCTCATGATGTTGAAGAGATATACCTCGGAAAAGACGGTGTATTTGAACATGCCAAAACTAATACCTTACTTATCGACATGACAACTTCGTCCCCGCTTTTAGCAAAAAAAATGCATGAACTAGCTACAAGTGGTAAAAACGGTAAAATCTTTAGGATGTTAGATGCCCCTGTTTCAGGTGGAGATAATGGAGCGAGGAATGCAACGCTTTCAATAATGGTTGGCGGTGAAAAAGAGTACTTTGATGAGGCTCGACCACTGTTTGAAATAATGGGTAAAAATATAAACTATCTTGGCAAGGCGGGAAGCGGGCAGCATTGTAAGGCCTGTAATCAAATTGCTGTTGCTGGAAATGTTGTTGCATGCGCTGAAGCAGTGACCTATGCAAAAACAAATGGATTAGATCCAAGTGCTGTGCTTGCAGCAATTTCTGCAGGAGCTGCTGGAAGTTGGCAAATGGATAATAATGCTCCGAGGATGGTAGAAAGAGATTTTGGACCATACTTTATGAATGAACATTTTTTAAAAGATCTTCACATTGCTCAGGGGGCAATGCGAGAAATGGGAAAAAATCTTCCTTGTTTAGATATTATTACCAGTATGTATGAAAAGCTTGTTGAAGACGGGCACGAAAAAGAAGGAACACAGAGTATTATACGCAATTATTAATTACGTTTATATTCCTCTGATGCAATATATTTTTCATACATTCTCTCTGTTACGCCCTGTTCTTTTATAATTTCAGAGTAAAAGGATCCACTTTTATTAACGGTTCGCTTTTGAGTTTCGTAATCAATATGTACTAGCCCAAATCGAGGCTCTTCACCTTCTGCCCATTCAAAATTATCCATAAATGACCAATGATAATACCTCTCAAATGGAAGTTTTGACTCGCTAATGACTTTTAAATGTTCATAAATGTACTTGCTTCTAAAGGAGTCCGAGTTGTCACATGTTCCATTTTCGGTAACCCAAATAGGGGCATCATATTTTTCATACAATTCTTCACTAATTTCAACAATTCCTTGGGGATAGATTTCCCATCCTAAATCATTAATAGGGGCGTTTGCAAAAACAGATTGTTTTCCTGTTACAATCGCATCACGAGTATAATAATTGAGCCCAATAAAATCATAAAAGCGGCCTGTTCCAATACTCACGCCATCAACAGATTCAGGAAGCTTGTTTACTGGCCAAGCAGTTTTTCCCGTCATCATGGCTTTTGTGATTGCATCTTGAAAGCCATATTTCATAAATGAACTCGACGCAGCATGCAGAGGATTCCATTTAGATTGAGGTTTAAATACTCTCATATGATTTGCAAAGCTCACAAAGGTAGATTTTTCATCAAAACCTTTTTCTTTGCGTATTCTGTGTATTTCTTTATATGTTGCAATATGGCATGCACTAAGATTAGTATATACTCTTGAAAGAGATGTGAAGTCTACTTTTTTTCCTGGTGGCCATGTACCAAAAATATAACCATTAACTGCATATACATTTGGTTCATTTATGGTAATCCAATCGCTAACAAGATCACTGAGGTTTTCTACGGTGTATCTAATAAAGTTGAGGAATATTGTAGGGGAATCAGAATGGGTAAAAGCTCCCATGTTTTCAAACCATGTTGGGTTTGTAAAATGATGGAGTGTTACAAGAGGTTTAATACCTTTAGCTAAAAGAAGCTTAATTTCTTTTCTATAATGCTCTATGGCATCTTTATCAAACTTTCCTTGAGAAGGTTCAATTCTGCTCCACTCTACACCAAGGCGGTATACTTGCATGCCCATTTTTGCCATGAGGTCTGTGTCTGGTTTTACTCTATTAAAATGGTCTGTAGCTCGCAGTGGGCTAGTCCCATCGGCGATATGCCCAGGGGTGTTTGCCCAATCATACCAGCTATTGTTTTTGTCACCACCTTCAATTTGTGTTGCAGCAGTTGCAGTTCCTAAAAGAAAATCTTTTTTTAGTTTAAAAGACATGGTCTCTCCTTATAAAAGGTGTTGTTTTTTACGTCAAAAGTGTAACTTAATCTTCAGCCACTTCTTTTTTTGTGAAAACTCGAGAGTCTAATTCCATCGTGCATATTAAAATAATACCCCTAATCACGAGTGAAACATATTCATTTACTCCAACATATGTTAAGCAATAAATTAGAGCCATATATATTATAGTCATCACTATAATAGAGCGCAATGTCCCTTTTCCACCTTTGAGTGAAAAACGTGCCATAAGGCAAATGGCAATAGCATCGGTGGTTAATCCCATGCCAATCGTAGGTGTGGCAATAGCATTTCTTGCGGTAATCATAATTCCGGCAAGTGCAAAGAGTGTTGTCGAACATCCAAATATAATTGAGATATTTTTTTTAGTGTTTCTTTTTGTTATATCACTTTCAGTGCGCTTCAATAAGAGGCCTTTTTTTCGTAAGTAGAGCCAAAGGCCAATCAAGGCTGCTATGGTAATAAGAAGTGTTAGCGGAATTGAATATGTGGGGCTTGTGCCAATATACCCCACGCCAAACTGTAAAAACTGATTTGTAAAACCTGTAATTTGCGGCGTCCCTATGTTGGAGGTGCTTAAAAAGATATGTCCGAGCCCCATTAAAACCGATGATGCTGCGAGGGTAAAAAACCAAGGCTGACTTTTACCTGCATAGATAAACTTTGCATATACAACTCCTAGTCCATAGAACAAGGTCAAAACAAGTGGAATTACTATAAATGCAGGTAGCGGTGGGAGAAAAGGAATAAGTCTTCCTGCTGCATCTAAGCGCTGCACAAATGAACCTGTAATAATACCTGCGAAGGCAGAAATAGCCCCAGCTGATAAGTCAATTTTTCCAGAATATAAGCAAAGAGCCATTCCTGCTGACATGAGAAATATCGGAGCTGCATTTGAGGCAATATTTCTCATATTTCTTATTGAAAACAGTGTGGTATCGAACAGACAAAGTATAATGGTAATTGCAACAAGTGTAGATGCAATTGAATATTTTACAAAAAAATGTTTAAGTTTAAGTGATAAAGTTTCTTTCATTGGTATCCTCGTATCACTATTATTGCACTATTTTGAAACGTTTTCAAGTACTGTTTTCAAAATTATCAAGCCTTTTTGTATTTCATTTTCAGTTATTACTAATGGTGGTAAAAATCGCACAGTGTGGGCACCAGCAGTAGAAATACAAAGCCCTGATTCGAGGCACTTTTTTTGTACATCACTTGCACTTTGCACTATATCAAGACCAATCATTAGTCCTTTCCCACGAACATTTTTTATGCAAGAAAGATTCCAGTTTTCGATTTCTTTTTGAATAAACGTTCCCTTTTTTTTAACTTGGCTGAGGAAGGTTGAGCTGGTTACTTCTTCTAAGACGGTAATAGCAGCTGCACACGCAAGTGGGTTTCCTCCAAAAGTAGATTGGTGGTCACCTGCAACAAAGGTATCTTTTACGCTATCCCTGTAAATACAAGCACCCATAGGAATACCACCTGCTATACCCTTTGCTAGCGTTACAATCTCTGCATGTATTTCAAGCTCATCACTTGCTAAAAAGCTTCCTGTTCTGCCTATTCCTGTTTGTACCTCGTCTGCAATTACTACTGCTCCAACTGAGCGGGCGAGTTTTGCAGCTTCCTTCGCCCATGCCGTTTCAACTAGATTTACGCCGCCTTCACCTTGGACGCATTCAATTAGGAGGGCGCAAACGCTATCATCAAAGGCAGCGTGTAAAGCATTAAAATCGTTTGCTTTTATTACTTTGAATCCGTCTACATATGGTGCAAAACAGTCAGGGTGAAACTTATCTTGGCCTGTTGCGCTTAGGGTTGCCATTGTACGCCCGTGAAAAGAGCTTTCAAGCGTTATGATAGTTTTTTTCTTTTCGCCACCTGTTTGGTATCCATGCTTTCTTGCAAGCTTTATTGCAGCTTCATTTGCCTCGGCTCCCGAATTACAAAAATATACCTTATCAAAATTTGTAGCTTGCAAAAGTTTTTCAGCGTATTCTAAGCCTTTATCTGAATTATAATAATTTGAAATATGGAGCTGTTTTTTGGCTTGTTCAATAATCGTATTAGTAAGCTTTGGATGATTATGACCTAAACAGTTTACTCCGATTCCTGAAACAAAGTCGATGTATTCTTTTCCATTTATATCTTTAAGGACTGATCCACTTCCTGATGCAAATACTACATCTAAACTTCCAAAATTATTTGTTATATTTCCTGCCATTATATTTTCCTTATTTTTGAACTTCTTCATCCATGAGCATTGTTCCAACACCACGGTCACTGAACATTTCTATTAATAAAGAGTGGGGAACTCTACCATCAATAATGTGCGTGCGCTTTACCCCACCGTTTAAAGCTTCTAAACAACATTCAATCTTTGGAATCATTCCGCTCGAAATAATACCAGTAGCAATCATAGATGGAATTGCTTGCTTTGTAATGCGCTGAATTAAACTGTTTTGATCGTTTATATCGCGCAATACTCCAGGAACATTTGTTAGCTGCACAAATTTTTCTGCCTTTAAGGCTACGGCAATTTTTGCAGCTGCGGTATCTGCATTAATGTTATATCGTTCTATGTCACCATTTTCGCCAAGTGCAATGGTTGAAATTACAGGAATAAAATCTTGATCTAAAAGGGTGTGAATAATGCTCGGCTCTACCTCGGTTACCTCACCAACAAAGCCAAGGTCTTCAGTTGTTTCAATTTTTTTTGCACGCAAAAGACCTGAGTCAACGCCACAAAGGCCAACAGCTTTTCCACCTTGTTGTAAAAGTATCCCTACAATATCTTTGTTAAGTTTTCCTGCTAATACCATTTGAACAATTTCCATGGTTTCACCGTCGGTTGCTCGAAGTCCGTTTATAAATTTAGGCTCTTTTCCAACCTTATCGAGCATATTATTAATTTCTGGTCCACCGCCGTGTACTAAGACTACCTTAATTCCTATTGTATTCAAAAGAACAATGTCTTGCATAACGGCATTTTTTAATTCTTCATTAAGCATTGCGTTTCCACCAT
>CAYJFX010000040.1:0-16880 GCA_964369735.1 uncultured Treponemataceae bacterium | reverse complement strand
TGGTATGTTAACAAACTTTTCAACAATCAAAAAATCACTTTTACGTCTTAAAAAACTAGAAAAGATGGAAATTGATGGTACATTTGAAAGTCTTACAAAAAAAGAAATTTCTGCAATCTTAAAAGAAAAAGCAAAGCTCGAAAAAAACCTTGGTGGAATTAAAGAAATGAAAGATCTTCCAGGTATTCTATTTATTATTGATACTCACAAAGAGCAAATTGCGGTGGCAGAAGCAAACAGAATGGGTATCCCAATTGTAGCTGTGGTGGACACAAACTGTAACCCTGAAGGCATTCAATACCCTATTCCAGGTAATGATGATGCTATTAGAGCAATTAGCTTGTTTACTTCAGTAATTGCAAATGCAGTAATAGAAGCAGACAATGAAACAGGTTTAAAAATTATTGAAAACCTTCAAGATGATGATGAGGAATTTGCAGATTCATCTTATGTTAAATCTGATGATGAAGAAATTGTTGACTACAGTAACTATATTCCACAAGAAAACACTGAAGCTGCAAAAATAGAAGAAACAGAAGAAGATGCATCACTTGTAGCTAAAGCTCTTGATGATGAAGATGATTTATATAAGTAAAATTCATCATTACAGTACCTTATTATGCATACACTGCGAGGCTGTGCATGCATAATATAGACAGTACTAAAAGAAAATGTAACTTAATTACAATTATTATTGGAGAAAACTATGGATATTAAAGCAGGTGATGTAAAAGCACTTCGCGAAGCAACAGGCGCTGGCATGATGGAGTGTAAAAATGCACTTAAAGAATGTAATGGTGACGCTGAAGCAGCTGCAAAGCTACTAAAAGAAAAAGGTCTAGCTGCAGTAGAAAAACGAGCTGGGCGTTCTACTAAGGAAGGTAGAATTTTAATTCGAAAAGATGCAAATAAAGTTGGTATTGTTGAAATTACATGTGAAACTGACTTCGTAGCTAAAAACCCCGATTTTTCAGCTGTTGGTGAAAAAATATTGGATGAAGTTATCGCTAACAACATGAATGAAGTTAACGATACTCTTTCAAATCTATTATTAGACTTAGCAACAAAAATCCGTGAGAATATGAGTGTTCGTCGAGTAGCATGTATTGAACTTCCTGCAAACTCAATTGTTTCATCATATATTCACAGTGATGGTAAAACAGGTGTTGTTACGATTTTATCTTCTGATCCAGATATGAGTGCAAACGAAGCAGTTAATCAATTTGCATATGACTGCTGTTTACATGTAGCTGCATTTGTACCGCTATACATTAAACAAGATGATGTTGATGCGTCATACATAGCTGAACAAAGAGAAATCTACACAGCCCAAGTAGCAGAGCTAGACAAACCAGATAATGTAAAAGCAGGAATTATTGAAGGCAAAGTAAAAAAACATATGGCAGAGATTTGCTTTATGGATCAACCTTTCGTAAAAGATGACAAATTAAGTGTGTCTAAAAAAATGGAAGAAATTGGTAAATCAGTAGGTTCAAAATTAGAACTATTTAAAGTTGTTTGTTACCAACTTGGAATGTAATATGCTAGATTCTATGTTTTTTAACATAGAATCTACAGACTCTAACTATTAGAAACGTATTTAAACTAAAGGAAGATACCTATGAGTGCTACAAATGAAGCATGTATTGAACGCATGACGAAGACAATAAGTGCATTAAAAGATGATTTTAATTCTATTAGAACAGGTAGAGCATCTGCTAGTCTATTTGATAAGGTAAAGGTTGAATACTACGGGGACCAAACGCCGTTGAATCAAGTAGCTACAATTTCAATCCCTGAAGCTCGTTCTATACTAATTCAACCATTCGATAAAACTCTTATTGGCGAAATAGAAAAGGCAATTCAAAAATCTGAACTTGGACTCAACCCTTCAAACGATGGAAAAGTGTTAAGAATTACTATTCCACCACTAACTGCAGATAGAAGAAAAGATTTAGTAAAGCAAGCTAAGAATATGGCAGAGTCTAGTCGAGTGTCTATTAGAAATATTAGACGCGACGGGAATGATGAACTAAAAAAAGCACAAAAAGACAGTAAAATTACAGAAGATGAATTAAAAACAGCAGAAGATGCACTACAAAAATCTACTGATAAATTTATTGCAGATATAAATAAAGTATTAGAAGAAAAAGAAAAAGAGATTATGGAAGGTTAAGAGTATCGCAGCTATACTAAAAAAATCAGAGAGCATTCCTTCTCAAACTATTCCGAAACATGTTGGAATAATTATGGATGGTAATGGTAGATGGGCGCAAGCAAAAAATTTGCCAAGAACAAGTGGCCACAAAGAGGGCTTGAATGCTGCACGTGAGATTATTAAAGAAGCTGCTAAAATAGGCATTTCCTATTTAACCTTATATACATTTTCGACTGAAAACTGGAAGCGCACTCAGGAAGAAGTTGGTTTTTTAATGAATTTACTTCAAACACACTTAAGACGTGAGTTTGAGTTTTATAAAAAAGAGAAAGTGCGCTTACAGTGCATTGGAGATTTGAGTGCGCTTAGTAAAGATGTTCGAAGAGAGTTAGTTTCTGTTATAAAAGAAAATGAGATTTTTCGTGGATTTAAAAAAGCATTTGAATCTAACAGCTTTCAAACAGTAACTGAAAGCACAATACAGGAATATTTTGATATTCCTGAGTTACCTCCGGTCGATTTAATTATTCGTACAGGTGGTGAAAAAAGATTGAGTAATTTTTTACTTTGGCATGGTGCATATGCAGAACTTGAGTTTTCAGATATTATGTGGCCTGATTACAAGCCTAGTGACTTCACAAGTGATATTGAAAAATTTATGCAACGCAATCGTCGTTACGGAGGAGTACAATGAGTCAACTCATAAAACGCTTATTAGTTTTTTTTATCGGTACGCCGTTAGTAGTATCTTTGGCTCTATTTGATATATATAATTATCTACCCCTACATCTTATTACAATTGCAGTTATGTTTATGGCGGCAAGAGAGCTATATACATTGTTAAAAACAAAGTTATACATGCAGCCCAAATGGTTATTCATTATTACAATTGTTTTTATTCCTATCATAACTAGTATTGTGCTTTTTCTAAATTTACCTACTAAATACATTTATTTTTTTGCAACGGCAGTCTTAATGTTTGCATTAGCTTATGAAGTTTTTTCACCAGATAATTCAGCATCTTTTGAGAATGCAGCACCAAGACTTTGCACTACAGCATTTGGAATTATATACATTGGAATATTTTCAACCTATATCTTGCAATTAACAGTATTACCAAATGCAAGTATATTTATGATTACTTTTATGCTGATGGTGTTTGTCTGTGATTCTTTAGCTTGGTTTTTTGGTATGCTTTTTGGTAAAAATAATCGTGGGTTAATTAAGGCTAGCCCAAATAAAAGTATTGCCGGTTTTTTAGGGGGAATTTTTGGTTCAATTCTTGCTGGTATTATTATGTTTTATTTTAATACAAGCATATTTTTGAACTCTCCAGTACTAGTAATTATAACTGGTATATTAGTAGCTCTTTCATCAATTATTGGTGATTTGATTGAGTCAGTACTAAAACGTTCGTGTGAGCACAAAGATTCAGATATAGGTGGGGTTGGTATTCCGGGGCGAGGCGGATTTCTTGATTCAATCGATTCAATATTATTCTCTGCGCCGATATTTTATATCTTAGTAAATTTATTTTTTATATAGGTAAAAAGTACAATTCATGAAAAAAGTATTGGTTCTTGGGTGTACAGGTTCGATTGGTACTAGTGCAATTTCCATAATACGAGAATTTCCTAGTCTTTTTAAGTTATGTGCAATTACTGCACATAATAATAAAAAAGCACTTACCCAACTACAGTCTGAGTTTGGTTGCAAAGCTCTTTTAACTTCTCAAACTAACTGCCTTGAAACATTTATTCATGAATCTGGTGCAGATATATGCGTAAATGGAATTTCTGGTAGCGCAGGTCTCCTCCCTTCTATGTTCTGTGTAAATAAAGGAATAGATCTTGCACTTGCAAATAAAGAAACAATTGTAATGGCATCACACATAGTTCAAAACATTGCAAATAAAATGAACTGCCGTATAATTCCTGTAGACTCAGAGCACTCAGCTATATTTTCATTAATTGAAAAATACGGCAGAGAGAATATAGAAAAGATTATTATTACCGCTTCGGGGGGACCTTTCAGAGGTTTTACAATGGATGAACTTCAGTCTGTTACCCTTGAACAGGCTCTAAAGCACCCTACATGGTCCATGGGCGAGAAAATAACAATTGATAGTGCCACACTAGCTAATAAAGGGCTAGAGGTTATTGAAGCTTGCAGAATGTTTGATATTTCTCCCGATAAAATTGAAGTTACCATACACCCACAAAGCCTTGTTCATTCTTTAATACGCACAAAAGATGGAGATGTATATGCACAGATATCCAAACCAGATATGAGGCGCCCCATTTTGTCTGCACTAACCTACCCTAGAATGCAAGAAAATAGCATTGATACATTAGACTTTTCAAAGAATTTAGATATGTCTTTTAGTCCCCCCAATACGAAGCTTTTTCCAATGCTAGAACTTGCATTTAAATCGCAAAAAAAAGGTGGAGCATACACCATTGCTTACAATGCAGCAAATGAAGTTGCCGTTTCACTTTTTCTAGAACAAAAAATTTCTTTTTTAGATATACCAAAGCTAACTGCCATGGTGCTATCGGAAAATTGGCATTATGAAATATGTACGATTGATGATGTGTTTTATCACGATGATAGAGCCCGAAAAATAACATTACAATGCTACAACGATTCATCTTATATTGATTATAACTGCAACAAAGGAGTAACACAATGACAATAGTATATGGTCTTTTAGGCCTGGGAATTATAATTTTTATTCATGAACTTGGACACTATATTGCGGCCAAGCGATGTGGAGTAGAGGTTGAAACTTTTTCAATTGGAATGGGGCCTGTTTTACTTCATAAAAAAGTGGGGAAAACTGATTATAGACTTTCTCTCATACCTTTAGGTGGTTATTGCGGTATGAAAGGCGAGAGAATGTTTCAAAAAGCAATTGAAGAAAAATTAGACAGCATACCAAAAGAAAAGGATTCATTTTATGGTGTAAGTCCTCTACGAAGAATAATTATAGCCTTTTCTGGCCCTGCAGCAAACGTATTATTTGCAATTCTAGCACTTTCAATTATTGCAATGATTGGATATACATTTTACACCACACCAAGTAAGATTATTCTAGCAACAGAAGTATATGAAAACACTACATCTGTTGCTAAAGATGCTGGACTGAAGACAGGCGATATTATTACACATATAAATAATGATGAAATTAAGTATTTTTTAGATATATCTGAGTTTGTTGCAACATCACCACAAGAAAAACTTTTATTTACAGTTAATAGAGATGGAGAAACACTTACTTATACCATAGTACCAGAGTTAGACGCAAGCACTGGTGCTGGGAGAATAGGTGTTGTGAACTGGGTTGACCCAATACTAGCAGAAATAGAACAGTCAAGCTTAGCAAGTGAGGCGGGATTAAAAAGTGGTGATACAATCGTTTCAGTTGAAGGTTATCCAGTAAACAATACAATGGATTTTTCAAAAATAATCCAAAACCGTCAAAGTATTACGATTGGATACCTGAGAGATGGTATTCAAAATGAAACCTTACTAAATATACCAATAAATGATGATGGCAGTTTCAACACAAATGCTTTAGGACTTACATGGAAAATAGAGGAAGTAAAATCACAGAAATTTGGCTTTTTTGCTTCTTTTACTCAAGGAATAAGTGATGCTTTTGAGCTAATAGGGTTAACATTTAAAAGTATTGGTTTATTATTTAGAGGTGTAGATTTAACACAGGCTGTATCAGGGCCAATTGGAATTACAGTGATGTTAGGTGAAACCACAAAACAAAGCTTTGAGGCGGGTTTTTTTATAGGAATAGTTAATGTATTAAACTTTTTGTCTTTGATAAGCATGTCTCTTTTTATTATGAATTTACTACCCATTCCAATACTAGATGGGGGGCTTATTCTCTTTTCGGCTATTGAACTGATTAGAGGAAAGGCGGTTAAGCCCACTATCCTATATAGAGTACAATTTATAGGACTAGGTTTTATTTTATTTTTATTTGCAGTTGGCTTTATTGGCGATATAAATAGAATTATTAATGCTGGCTTTTAACATATTTTGAGAGGTTTACATGAAAAATAAAATTACAATATTTATAATTACGTTAATAGGTGTCCTTAGTCAAAGTATATTTGCAAACACTCAAATATCAACGCAAGGGCATGATGGTTCAATAACTGCAATTGCAGTAACAAAGACAGCAGGTAAAACAATAATTTACACAGGTGGCGATGATGGTTTTTTAACTCGCTGGACTGAGAATGGTAAAGGAGAACACTACCAAATTTCAGATGACAGTATAAAAATGATTGCAGTTCATCCAAATGGGAATGATATTGCAGTATATGAGTCTGATGGACTTACAGTGAATAGATTATCAGTTTGGAATTGGAGATCATTAACAAAACGGTTTCCTTCGAAGAGAATTGACTCTACAATCACCTCACTTTCATATACTTCAAAGGGTTCTCAAATAATGATTGGGCAAGCAAATGTTATGGGCATAATATTTATGGATAGTACAAGAGGCACTGTCCTAGCAAATAAGGTTAAAGATAATGCAGGCTCAATAACATTTTCTCAAACAAGCTCAAGCGAAAATTCTAGTGTAATGTACTCTGCTCTGGGACAGTTAATTTACACAGATATTCGCACAGGAAACCGTAGAGCTAGTTTTAAGGTGCAAAGTAATTTAGATAGTACCCTGGTTTTTAATAATGATGTATTGTTTTCTGGCGTAGATGGAAATACAATATATTTATATGAGTCTACTAGTGGTAATCTTATTGAAAGAATTACCGCAAATAAGCCCATAGTTGCAACAAATCGTAGCGATGATAATTTATATTATTTTGAGACAGATGGTAAAAACTCAGTTTTAAAAATGATAGAAGTTCGAAACGGGATTATAAACCCTACTCCAGTAATATTAAAGAACTTTACTTTTGAAACGTGGGATACGCCTACAAGTGCAGTAAAATTTGAAAATTCAATATACATAGGAATGAAATCTGGTGAGCTTTACTCCATAGCTGTTAACCCTGGCTTAAATACCGTAGCTGCAAAGAAAATTACTGAAAAAGTATATGATAAAATATATGACATAAATGAATACAATGGGGAATTCTACTTTTTATCAGATAATAGCATATTTAAATCAGAGTATAGCAATAAAAATATTGAAGTGTTGGCACAGAACTCAGGATATACTAATATGATTGTTTCTGATGGAGTAATATACACATGGTCCAAGTCAACCCGAAAGCCAGTAAAAAAAATAAATATCAGTGATATGTCTGAGACCATTTTATTTACACCCCAAAACTCTATTGAGCTTTTACGTTTACAAGGTGAGAATATACTTGTCCTTGAAGGTAGTAATAGAATCTCTGTATATAATCTAGTAGAAGGCATTCTTACTAACTTATATTCTGGTACGGGCATTCAAGATGCACTGCTTTACAATGATAATGTGTATGTTGCTAAAACAGCAGCTAGCAATCCTCAGTCTTCACTTATAGAAGTAAATTTGAGTACGAGAGAAACAATACCAATAAACATTGCTGGTGAAGTTAGCTTTTCTCTAGCAGAAAATCAAAGCACACGAAATTCATTTTATGGTGCTAGTATAGTTTATGAAAATGATAGTACAACAACTAAGATTTTTTCATATAATCCAGTTACAAAAGCATATTCTGTCATATTGTCGCTAGCAGATGAAGACCCGAAAGCTTTTACATACTTGAAGGATAATGTACTCTATACAAATGTTGGCAGAACACAGGTATATGCCGTTACTATACAGCAAAAGCAGCTTACCAGAATGGAACAGTCAGCATCTTTACCATTAAAGCTGGTTGGAAATAACACAAGCCTTGCTGTATTAAATAAGGATGGCAGTATTTCATGGTTTAATGCACAATCGAAAAGACTACTTACTAACTGGTATATAACTGAAGATAATAACTGGCTCGAGTTTTAATTACGTAAGTGATGAGTATTTAGAACTTATTAGTGACGGCTCATGTTTTCAAATGTTGCATAAGCTGGTACAAAAGCTAGGTCTAAATGTCCTATAGGACCATTACGTTGCTTTGCAACTATCAGCTTTGATTCATGTGCTGCGGTTGCATCATCTGAAGTTGTTTGACGTTCTCTGTGTATAAACATTACAACATCAGCATCTTGCTCAATTGAGCCTGACTCACGCAAATCTGCAAGTGTGGGCTCCTTTGCTTCAGCAACACGGCCAACCTGTGATAATACTATTACCGGCACATCTAATTCTCTCGCGAGACTTTTTAATGAGCGAGAAATTTCGGCGATTTGTTCGTGCCTTGGTGCAGTACTATTTTCACTTTGAATGAGTCCTATGTAATCAATGAAAATCACTTCTACTTTTTCTTGATGCCGAAGCCTTCTTGCCATAGCCCTTAAATCGAGCATTTTCATATTAGGTGTATCTACGATATAAATAGGGGCTTGGTGCAAGCGCCCTGCTGCATGCATTAAATGTGTAAAGTGATCCTTTTTTAAGAATCCACTTCTAAGTAAATCAGCTCGAATTCTTGCATCTTGAGATAACAAGCGTTGAATTAGAGTAGAATTTGCCATTTCAAGTGAAAAAAAAGCAGATGGTATTGTATTCTCAACAGAAATATGATGCAGCATGGATAGAGCAAGTGCTGTCTTCCCAATTGAAGGGCGAGCTCCAATAATAATAAACTCTGATGGTTGGAAACCATTGGTCATTTCATCTAACTTATGAAACCCAGATGGTACGCCAGTAAAAGCTTGTTTATTTGAATACAACTTTTCAATTCTTTCAATGGCAGGTCCAACTAGCTGTTTTGTTGATGTATATGAATGGGTAGCATTTACATCTGCTAAGTTGAAAATTTCTTTTTGCGCTTCTTCTAAAACTGTTCTACTGCCCATAGTTTCATCATGTGAGTTTAGTACAATTTTTGCTGAAGTTTTTATCAGCTCACGTCTTACGGATAAGTCTAATACTAGATTTGCATAATATTCAATATTAGCACTTGTTCCAACAGTATTAGTTAGCGCACTAACATAAGCTAAGCCGCCTGCTGCATCTAATTCGCCTAGAGTGCGCAATTTTTCTATGAGGGTAATTAAATCTCCACGAGTACCTTCTTCGTAAAGACTAAGCATCGCTGAAAATATTTTTTGATTTTGTAAAGAATAAAAACGCTCAGGTCGCAAGTACCTGAGCACATCTCCTAAGACATCCCAATCAAGGAGCAACGAACCCAAAGCAGCTTGTTCAGCATCTAAATTATGTGGGGGTACCTTGTCCTTGAGTTGAGCCATTTATTGCCTCTTATTCTTCAGAGGTAGATTCTGTAGCTACATTATCAGAAGGCTCAGCATCTTGTGCAGGGGTTTCTTCTGTAGTTTCAACAGGTCTTCGATCTCTTGATTTTGTTGATGTAGTTTTAGTTGATTTTACTTCTTCTTGAGGTTCTACTAAAACAGTAAGCTCAGCAGATGTTGCTTCATATAAACGAATTCTAACTACATATTTTCCTATAGATTTAATAGTTAAACCTGGCACTTCAATTCTCTTTCGTTCAATTTCAAAACCATCTTTGTTTAAATACTCAGCAACTGTTTGTGATGTAACAGCACCATAAAGTTTTCCATTTGGACCTGCTGGCATTACAATTGTAATTGTATGTGCGCTTATTTTTTCTGCTAGGCTAGCTGATTCTGCACGTTTTGCAACTTTCTTAGATTCAATTTCTTCTTTTCTACCTTCAAAATGTGCAATAGTCACTTCATTATAAGGGAGTGCTAAATTTCGAGGGAAAAGGTAATTTCTAGCATAGCCATTAGCTACTGTTTTAACATCACCTTCTTCACCAAGGTGTTTTACATCTGCGTTTAAAAATACTTTCATTTTCAAGCTCCTATAAATTTGCATTGTTATGCGTAGAGAGGAAAAATGTTTGCAATAATTAGAGCAACGCTTAACTTTTGCAAGTGATACAGCAACTTCATTGCTGCATCATTCCCCATATTCATGTGTAACGTTACCAGGAGTTGGATCGTTACATCTGATAGTTGTTTTATTAATTTTAGTCAGCAACAAATGGTAAAAGACAAATAGCTCTTGCTCTTTTAATTTCTAATGCTAATCTTCTTTGGTGCTTCGCACAAGTTCCTGTAATTCTTCTTGGTAGAATCTTACCACGTTCAGTAGTAAATCTTCTAAGTGCATCTGGATCTTTATAATCAATTTTTACTTTGTTTGCACAAAATCTACAAACTTTTTTTCTAAAAAATTGCTTTGGTTTTCCTCTGCCTCTATCGTCACCATCTCTTGAGTCGGTATCTTTCATGATATCGCTCATTTTTATATTTTTATCCATAGCTGTTTGCATTGAATCAGCTTCATCTTTCATTATTTCATCTGACATACTTGTCTCCTTGATTTATTTCATTAAAATGGAATATCTTCCGGAAAATCGGAATCATTTGCACTATACGCTGGTCCTGGGTCATATGAACTTTGAACATTGCTTTGTTGTTGGTATCCACCCTGATCAGGTCGTGAATATGAATTCGAACCTTGAGAAGAAGTGTTTCCTCCTAAAAGCTGAACATTATTAGCAACAATAATAACCTTACTTCTTGATTGTCCGTCTTGTTCCCATCGATCTTGGCGTAATTCTCCATCTACAGCAATTTGCTTCCCTTTAAGTAGGTATTGCTTTAAGCTTTCAGCTGCCTTTCCAAATAAATTAATTTCAAAGAAACTAACCTCTTCAACCCATTGTTCACCACTCTTTTTACGGCGATTAACAGCGATAGAAAAATTAGAAATGGCAAAGCCATTTTGTGTATATTTCAATTCCGCATCTTTAGTTAGACGTCCAATCAACATCACATGATTTAGGTCGGCCATAGTATTCCTTTACTCGTCTACACGAACGAACATAAATTTTAATAGATTGTCGTTTAATTTGAATTGTCTGTCAATATCTACGATTTTTGACGGATTAACGTTGATGTTAAGCAATACAAATCTACCTCTGTTTCTTTTCTTTACGTCATAGCAAAGGTCTCGATCTCCAAAGGCATTTTCGCTTTCGATTTGTGCACCGAAATCTGCGAGTACTGTTTTAACGCCATCCATTCCGCTTTTTGACAAGTCTTCTTCTAATGGGAAGATTGTCATAAGTTCATACTTTCTCAATGTATACTCCTTGTGGTCTTTTGGAAGAGTGGAATGTTATGAGACAAACTATCCTACTCTTCAAGGTTTTAATGATTATAGCATATTCCAACATTCTATTCAAGCGTTTTATAAAAAAATACACATATAAACTCCTTCTTTTTATAAGATTAAATAAATAAACTTGATATAATGCCATACATATATTATAATAACCATATGATGGAAACATTTGACTGTATAATTGTTGGTTCAGGACCTGCAGGATTAGGCGCTGCTTTTAGCTTGCTTGAACAAAATAGTAAAATAAAGATTCTCATTTTGGAAAAGAACAAGATTTCTTCTGGTGGATTGAGAAATGATTGTAAAATGAATTTCACCTTTCCCGTTGGTTTTCCATATGAATATTGGACTGATGAATCAGCGGGTCAGTACCTTTCGAAGGTTGAAAGCTTTTTAAAGCCTTCAATACTTGATAAAGTAAATGTAGATACTTATTCTATGAGAGCTCAACGAATAGGTGTTACACTATTACAAATTCGACAGTCTCACTTAGGAACAGATGGTGGTATAAAGCTTATTAATGAGTTAACTTCGAAGCTTGAAGATATGGGAGTTACACTTAGTTTTGGTGAGTCTATGATAAGTGCTAACAGCAGTGCTTATACAATAACCACAAATATTCGAGATATTCATTATAAAAGTCTAATATTAGCACCTGGGCGGCATGGTTTCGATTTTTTGAGAAAAATTATGGGTGAGCTGAAAATTCCATACAGTGATAATAGTATAGATGTGGGGGTTCGCATAGAAACAAAAGAAGAGCATTACCCTATTGTCAAAGACTATTATGATCCAAAATTTTTATTTCCAGAAAGAACAAGAACTTTCTGTACAAACTCAGGTTCTGCTCACGTTGTGCAAGAAAAATATGAAGGGCAACACGGTGTTTATTACAGTGTAAATGGCCACGCATATTCAGAAGACAGACCTTCTACAGGATTAGTTAACTTTGCAATGTTACGAACAGTATCTTTAACGGAACCACTTGCTTCAGGTCAAGACTATGCAGAATATCTAGGAGCATTGGCAATGCTTACGGGGGGAGGACATCCAATTATGCAGCGAATAGGTGACTTTAGGCTTGGTAAAAGAACAACTGCGAAGGGATTAAATACTGACCTCTATGATTTTAAACCAACATTAAAAAGTGCGACCCCTGGAGATATTTCGCTTGCAATGCCCGCAAAATTCTTACAGTCAATTTGGAAAGCACTAAAAAAGCTTGATACAATAATACCGGGAATATTGCACCCAAGCACAATTATGTATTATCCTGAAATAAAATTGTATGCCAATAAACCAGTATTTTTAAATGAATATTTTATGGCGCATGAAGATATCTATTTAATAGGAGATGGAGCTGGGACCTCAAGAGGTATAACCGCAGCTTGGGCTTCTGGCATGAGAGCCGCTGCAGGTATATCTCTAAAACAAGGAGATACATAATGAGGATAACAGGAGGGGCATTAAAGGGTCGAATAGTAACTTGTCCAGTAGGGATAATAAGACCAGCAATGGATAAAATGCGAGAATCGTTTTTTTCAATATTGGGTCCATTAGATGGTAAGAGTTTTTTAGATATGTTTTCGGGTAGTGGGATTATAGCACTAGAGGCTGCTTCAAGGGGAGCAGACAGAATTGTACTATGCGAAAAAGATAAATTAAAAGTAGATACTTTGCTACAAAATGTTCTTATGAGTGAACAAGAACTTGGTAAAAAAATTGAATGCAAGTTTATGGCAGTAGAACTACTATTAAAGCGGTGTAAAGAAACATTTGATATTATTTTTTTTGACCCTCCCTTTCCCTATAAGTATCATGAAGACCTTGTAAAAATTGTAGACCAAAGAAAGCTATTGCACAAAGAGGGAGTTTTACTTATACACAGACCACAAGAAAGAAAAATGTCTGAGAGAATTGGAAAACTAAAAAGGCGTGAGACGAGAGAATATGGACACTCGATATTGGAGTTTTATACGTATTAATTTTTTTTGGAGATAATAATGAAAAATAACCCTAGTGAAATTATTAAAACTCATAAATCATGTGGAGGTTTTATCAAAACCTCAGACTCTCCATTAACAGCCCTAACTTCAGAGCAAAAAGTAGTTTTAAATAGAAAAGGAAATATTTTTTTTAATGAAGGAGATATCGCATCTGCAACACGACTGTTCATAACTACTGGCTATTCAGATGGGTTGAATCGAATTGGGGATAATTATAAAAAGGAAGGCGATGACTTAACTGCATTGAAATTTTACCTTCTTGCCCACAACAAGACAAAATCTGATGCAATTTTAGAAAAAATTGCAAGCGTAGTTTCAAATTTAATACAAGAGGATGAAAATAACTATGAGTGATGAATCAATTGAAATAAAGAATGGTGATAATGATGATGTAATCTCAGATTTATCAAAAAAAGGTTATGCACTTTTAAAAGATAGAAACTTTAACGAGGCTGAGAAAATTTTTTTTGAAATATTATCTACATCTCCAACAAATAATTATGCACTCGTTGGGCTTGGAGATTTGGAACGAAAGAGAAAAAACTTTATTAAGGCAAAAGAATATTATTCCTTATGCTTAGAAACGCATCCAGATAATAACTATGCCCTATTTGGACTCGCTGATTCATATAGAGCAGTAAATAAATTATCATTAGCAATTGAAGTATGGGAAAAATACTTATTATTAGATGAAAAAAATATTTCTGTGTTAACTCGAATTGCAGATGCATATCGAAAAGTTCATAATCTAGAAAAATCAAAAGAATTATATTTGCGCGTTTTAGATATTGAAGAAGAAAATGCCTATGCCATAATTGGCTTAGGTAATCTATACTATGATTTTAAGGAATATAAAGATGCCCTTTATTATTGGTCTAGAATGCTTGATATTTCAGAGGGAAAATGCGATATTAGGGTCTTTACTTCGATGGGAAACTGTTACAAAAAACTAAAGGCATTTGATAAGGCCATCTATTATTTTGAAGAAGCAGTAAAGATTGAAGAAAATAATTTTTTTGCTCTGTTTGGGCTGGCAGACTGTTATCGAGGAAATAACAACCATCGAGAATCAATAAAATGTTGGAATAAAATTCTAGAATTCGATCCAACCAACAAAGTAATACTTACACGAGCAGGAGACTCGTATCGAAATATTAACGAAATGGATAAGGCAGTCGAGTATTATAATAAGGCAATTGATATAGAGTTTGATGTATATGCAGTCTTTGGCCTTGCACAAATAGCAAAGCATTTTAAAAGATATGATGAAGCAATTGTAAGCTTTAATCGTCTTATGCAGTCAAACTTTAATAATCATAGATTATATACTGAGTTAGCAGACTGTTACATGAACACTAATCAAAAAGCCCGTGCAGTTGAAGTATTAAAATCCGCAAATGATGCTGGTATTAGAAGTACAGATATAACTGATATGCTTAAGAGGATAGAACAATAGTGTTGCACTCAAACTATGAAGACAACGAAGCTTTAACAAGCTTGCTGCCCCATGAAATTGTTCCATTCATACCAAATGCACCAGCATTTACTTCAAAACAAATATTTAAATGGGTTGCTAATGGGGCACAGAACTTCGACGATATGACAAACATTTCGCTTGAATTACGGAGCTCATTATCAAAAAATTCAAAACTCTACTCATCGAAAGTTTTACGTGTGCTTGAGGACCCAGATGGAACAATAAAGCTCCAAATTGAACTATTTGATGGTAATATCATAGAGACGGTATTGCTAATTGATTCAGAAGGTAGAAAAACTGCTTGCGTTTCATGTCAAGCGGGATGTGCCATGGGCTGCACGTTTTGCAAAACAGGTACACTTGGATTATCTAGAAATCTTAGCACATCTGAGATTGTTGAACAGTTTTTTTTCTTGGAGCACCATGCAGGGACCTTACAAAATATTGTTTTTATGGGTATGGGCGAACCCTTGATGAATCTCGAAGCAATAAGAAAAACTCTTTGTATCTTATCACATAAGGATGGGAGAAACCTATCTTTACGCAGGGTAACATTATCAACATGTGGCTTAGTTGATGGCATTTTTGATCTAGCTGACAACGGTCCGCAAATAAAACTTGCACTATCACTGACAACTGCTGATGAAGATTTACGAAAAAAAATTATGCCTATTTCAAAAAACAACTCTCTTGAAAAAATTTCTAAAGCAATAAAATATTATAACGAAAAAACGGGCAAACGCACTACACTAGAAATCCCCCTTTTAGGAGGAATAAATACAAGTAGTGAACATTCAAAAAAACTAATTGCCTTCGCAAAAAGACTGCCTGTCCATGTAAATCTCATACCCTGGAATCCAGTTGAAGGGATTGACTATGTTGAGCCTACCTATAATGAAGTCAAAGGATTTCAAAACCATTTAGAACGCTCTGGCATAAATGTCACTGTACGATTAAAGCGTGGAAGAACTATTGGAGGTGCATGCGGACAACTTGGGAAAACTACGTAAAAATTGGCATCCCTGTCAGTTTTTATTACAGAGTTTTATCAAAACTAAGACATTGTTTACACGTGACTAAGATGACTTCATTGTACACATATTCAGGGTAATATGCTCCATACAAAGGCATATATTTTGCTAGAAAATAAATAGTATATATCGATAATTTTTTATTGACTTTTTTCTTGAAAATTGTTACATTTACGACGTTAGTTTAACATTGTATACAGTTTATTAATTAAGGAAATAATTATGAAAAAACTACTGACTATTTTATTGTCAACTGCAATCATATTTTCTATGATTGGGTGTGCTGGAGGAAGTAAACATTCTGGAACAGCAAAAGGCTTTGGTGGAGATTTAACTATTGAAATGGGACTTAATGGTGATAAAATCACTTCATTTGCAGTTACAGAACATGCGGAAACTCCAAGCATAGGAACAGCTGCAATTGAGACTATTCCAACTTTAATAGTTGAAAATCAAACAATTAATGTAGATGTTGTTGCTGGAGCAACAGTTACGAGTGTTGCTATACTAGAAGCTGCCAAAGCAGCACTAGAACATGCGGGACTTGATCCAAACGACTTTATGGAAGCTCGACAAGCTGGTCATATCGAAAAAAAATCAGAAACAATTGATGTAGATATTGCTATCATTGGTGCTGGTGGCGCAGGTATGGTTGCAGCAATTGAAGCAACTCAACTTGGAAAAGAAGTTATTATTATTGAAAAAATGCCATTTGCAGGTGGTAACACTGTTAAAGCAACTGGTGGTATGAATGCAGCAGAAACTTCAGTTCAAGAAGCTGAAGGCGTAGAAGATTCTGTAGAGCTATTTGTTGAAGACACATTAAAAGGTGGATACAACGAAGGTAACCCAGAACTTGTTCAAGTAATGGCTGAAAATTCAGCTGAAGCTGTTGAATGGCTTGGAACTATTGGAGCTCCATTAGTACAAGTTTCATTTTCAGGTG
>CAYJFX010000039.1:0-17035 GCA_964369735.1 uncultured Treponemataceae bacterium | reverse complement strand
ACTTGTACTTCTACAACTTGTGTTTTCTTTTCTTCATCCGATGGTTTCCAATTGCGACGTGCAAATGAAATGAATGAACTGGCAATAAAGATTGTTGAATAAACCCCTGAGAGCATACCAACAATAAGCGCTAATGCAAACTCTTTCATAGAGCCTTCAGTAAAGAAGTATAAAGCAAAGACTGCTAGCAAAGTTGTAAGTGTTGTAATTATAGTACGACCAAGTATTTCTGTTTGTGATATATCTAGAACATCCTTAAACTTTTTAATTTTTAAGATTGCCACATTTTCACGAACTCTATCAAGAACAACAACAGTATCATTTATAGAATACCCAATTATAGTCAAAATAGCTGCTATCATTGTAGCATTGAGCTCTAAGCCAGCCCATACAATAAAGGTAACTACAATTAAAGCATCATGAATAATAGCTAAAACTGCGCCCAGTGCGAAATCCCATTTAAATCGAATAGTTGCATAGAGCCAAATTAAAGCTAAAGTTCCAAATACAAGGAGTATTGACTGTAGTGCAAGCGTGCTTGAAAACTGTGCTCCAATAAAGTCTGTTTTAAGTATTGCTACATTAGTATCACCAAACTCTGCGGCTAAAGATTGCCAAATAGCATCCTGTGTTGTTTTGCTTACTTCAGGGTCTGTTCCATCATCCTTAACACGAATCTGAAAGCTATTTTCAGTTTCTAAGCCTACAGACTTAACTGTTGCCGTCTCAATCGAACTTAATGATGTGCGCACTCTATCTATAGAAATTAAATCTGATCCCTCTAAGGTGTACAGCCTAAATGGCGTTTGAGAAAGCACATTTGTTTCTGCAGAATTTGTATACATACCAATTGGAGAGGTTGATGCTGCAAGACTAGAACTTACGGTAACTCCTTCAATGGTGCTTATTTGTGAAACTAAATCTCCTAGAGTTGGATACTCTGCATACAAAAATGTTTGTGTTTCGTTTGCAGAACCAGCACCACTTATTATTAGTGATAAAGACACATTATTTGCTTCTACTGCAACACTTGCAGGCCCCGTATAGGTCATTTCTATTGCAGTAGGTGCAATTTTTACTTCTTGAATAAGACCCGCTTGAAAATCTAAACCAAGATTGAAGCCACGGGTAAATACACCAAAAAGACCAAAAGCTATCACTACAAGACTTACGATACCAAATGGTACAAAGCCTTTACTAAAATGTATTACTTTTTTACTCATTTTGATAGCCTCCATCCAATATTGATTTTTTCACGTCGCAATGCTTGGGTTCCAAAGTCAAATATAAGACGAGAAACAAATAACGCGGTAAATACAGAAGAAACAACACCGATAGCAAGACTCACAGCAAAACCTTGGATAGAGCCAGTGCCCAATTGTGATAAGAAAATTGCTGCAATGAAGGTTGTCACGTTTGCATCCATAATTGCCCAAAAAGCATGTTGGAATCCAGAAACGACAGCTGCTGCTCTACTTTTTCCAAGTTTTAATTCATCACGAATTCTTTCAAAAACAACAACGTTAGCATCAACAGCCATACCAAGCGTTAATATCATACCTGCAACACTTGAGAGAGTAATTGTAAGCCCAAATGCAGACAATATACTAAACATCATAAAAAGATTTAATACTTGAGCAATAACAGCATTTATTCCTGCACCAGTGTACCACACGAGCATAAAAATCATTACAAGCAAGAGTCCAAAAAGAATTGCTTGCAAGCCTTGTTCTATTGCTAAATCTCCTAATGAAGCTCCAATTACTTGTTGGCTTTCTACAATAAGGGGAACATTTAACCAAGCAGTTTGTAATACCTTTTGAAGGTTCTGTGCTTCTAACAAGCTAAAACCTGAAATTGCAACATTTCCACCGGGAATAGCCTCATTAATAACTGCAGCTGATTTTACCTTGTCTTCAGATACAATCGCTAATGTTCTACCTCTATGAATTGAAGTTGCTTCTCCAAATATCGCAGCCCCTTCAGTATCAAGAGTAAGATGTACTTCTGGTTGTCCAAGTCGGCTTGAGCCTACAGTTGCTGAAGCAAGGTGCTTACCATCTAAAATAATATTGTTTTCAAGAACAAGATAGCTTACTCTTTCATCTAATCCATATTCGTCTTTAACATATAAGCCCAGCACTTCTGTATTGGCAGGAATTATTGTAGGATTAAGAAGCTCTCCTGTTGCAGTGAACGTAGTTGTTGGGTTTTGTGCATAATACGCATTAAAACTATTTGTCGCCTCTGTATCTACAAGTCTGAAGTTTAATATACCTTTTCCAAGGATAACTGAGTTAATAGTATCAGACTCGGCTGCACCAGGAATTTCAATATAAATTCTATCTTCGCCCTGCCTTCTGATTGTAGGACTCGTTAAACCAAATTGGTCAATTCTTCCTGTTAGTGTTTCGAGAACCTGATTCATAGCATCTTCTCTAAAAAGCACCTCATTATCAGTAGTAACTGAGTCACCCAAAGATTCAATAGCGGCATCAAGGTCAGCACGGGCAATTATACTCATACCACCAGAAAGGTCTAATCCTAATTTAACAGCACTATTATATGTAGATTTTGCATCTAATATTTCATTTCTATAATTGTCTTCAATAACAGACTTTACTTCAAGTTCACTTGAAAATGCTAATAATGCATCTCGTACTGTCATAGGTGAAGCAACGTCCATATCTCTTGATTTGTACAAGTCTTGTGCTTCTTTTTCAAGATAGGAAAAGCCTTCTGGTAAAACGGCAGAAGAATCGTCTTTTTGCAAATCTACAAGCATATTAACATCTTGCGTTGCCATGGCATTTGAATAGTCTTTGATTTTTTCAAGTGAGCTCAAAGCCAATGTTTGAAGTTCTTTTGGTGTTCCAGCATACCATGTAATGGAAGGCATCAAAAAAACAAAACATAAAGCTATAACTACTACAAGAAGAAGTAATCGGCTTCTTTTATTCATGTGTAATACTCCAAAATGTGCGCTACCTCCCCAAAAAGAGCAAGTAACACATCATTATATTATTTTTCAGCTTTAGCAGAAGTTTTTTCCACTTTTTCTACTTTTTCTACTTTTTCAGCTTTTGCTTTTTTGGCAACAACAGGTTTTGCTGTTGTTGTTTCATTTACCACTGTCGCAATTGCTGAGCGGCTAAACTCTATTTTAGCGTTGTCATCAATTTTTACAATAACTGATTGTTCTTTTGTAGAACTAACAACACCATGAATACCACCAATAGTAACCACTTTGTCACCTTTTTTTAGTGCTTCAATCATTTTTTTTGTTTCTTTTTGTTTTTTGTTTTGTGGTCTGATAATAAAAAAATAAAAAATAACAAAAATGATTGCAAAAGGTGCAACCATTCCTAATAAGCCTTGTTCAGCTCCTGCAGCTGTTTGTAATAATGATACTACGTTCATCGAATACCTTCCTTATCCTATTTAATAATTAAAATTACAACGGCTTAAGAGCCATCGTGTTCAAAATAGAATATCACAAAAATGAGCAAACAGTCAATATGCGAGGTAGTAATTAAAAGAAGAAAGTTATAAATCCTAGTCTAATTCAGCTATTGCAATAGAATATCTAGTTCTGCATTAAGCTCTATGGCATCAACATTTGAAGGACTAAGTGCTATAACCTGTTTAAGATAATACTGCGCCTTACTATAATCAAATCGGTCAAAGTAATATGTGTATAAACCAAAAAGAGCATCTTCATTACGAGGATTAGCAGTAAGGCTTGCTCGTAAATCTGCAAGTATTCTACTATCAGAACTTTGAAGGCGGCTGCGTTCAAAAAATAAAACACTTTTTAGTCTACCACTTGCACCTTGGAGCATCTGTTCGATAAGGGTTGATGCATCTGAATATAAACCTTCTGCAATTAATAAGCGAATGTACCATTGTTGTAGATTTTCATCATTTGAGTCTGCAGAATAATACGTATTTATTGTTCTGCGCGCTTCTTCAAGAAAGCCCAATGCAATACATATTTCAACATGTTGCAGTGCAGCATTAAGACCGGCTCGTTCATTTGACATAATAATTGTACTAGCAGAATATGCCTCGTTCCAGTTTTTCCTAGAGATTGACTCACTTACTAAAATTTCACGTGCTTGTAAATTTTGAGGATCATTTTCAATAATTGCAGAAATAAAATCTAGAGCCGATTTTCCTGAAATCCTCTGCCCAGTCTGAGATGCCAAACTTGCAGCTAACAATAAAATTTCATCATCATCAGGATAGGAGCTCAATGCATCTTGTATTGTCCTTATTGCAGAGGTTGTGTTTTTATTCCATGTACTTTGTAACTTAGCTCGAAGTAATAAGTAGTCCTTGTTTTGAACATTTGTTCTCGAATACACATCAAGCAAACTTGAAACATCTAAATAGTCACCTAACTCAAAGAGAACTTTTGCTCTAAAAAGCAAAAGTGAAATATTATCGGGCTCAAATTGAAGGCTTTGTGCAATCAGAGACTCAGCGGTGGTAAAGTCATCTATATCAAACGCAGCCTCTGCTGTGAGCCCAAGAATCTTAGAATTTGTTGGGTATTTTTGCATTAATCCTTGTCCAAATCTATACGCTTCATCAGCCGCTCCTGAGTTTATAAGAAGCTCAAAGTAAGCATATACAATGTCAATATTTCCCTCATCTAGTGACATAGCTTTTTCTGGATGTCTTTGTGCTGTCTCATAATTTCCCATTCGCATCTCAAGCGTTCCAATGAGATACAAGGTGAGAACCGAACTATCATCCAAAACAAGCGAAGTTTCTAATGAGCTTTTTGCATCTTCATAGTATGAAGTTAGCTCTTCATTTGAAAAAAGCACCAAGGATGGAAGAGTCAAAGAAAAATAGTCTTCACTATCAAATGAACCCTCATATATGCCCCTATTAATAGACTCAAGCGTTGAAGTATACACATTTGTAGGCAAGCTATAATTCGAAATTGGTGAGTGGTTTTTTGAAGGCCAAGCATAATCTAAAATGGCAGAACTAATTGCTAATAGAACCGCCGCTTGTTCAGAGGATCCTTCGTAGTCACTCCTCAAAGAACTAATAGCTCTTTGGATAGAATCAGGTGAACCATTTTGAATATTTAAAAGAATAGCATTGTCGATTGTACTAAAGTATGGAGAAAAATTACTCTTCGCTAAATTCGGAGTAGGCAGTGTACTTGCGACACCTTCCCCTCCTCCACCTTGCAAAGAGTTATCGGGACTTGTTGCACAGCTAATAACGAGAAAAATAATCATATAAAGCCATAGGCTCTTTATCATCTACGACAAATCCTCATAATCATCTGAACTTTTGACCCAGTTTTCCTTTTCATGTTTCTTTGTATAAAAGAACAACCAAATAAGTAATAAGCCAAAAACAACAAATGTCATTGGCCACCACTTGCTTACAAATGCTGTAATTGACATTTTTATGATATCTAATGAAAAAAGCAGAAAAATACTACCTAACCCAAACAGCACACATCCAGACACCACAAACGAAATAGGTAAAAATCCATATCTAATAAAACCTAGAGGTATTAACATGAGAGCTGAGAGAATAACCATGATAGGCCACATTTCACTCATTGTATATGGAATAACCTGTGCGGATACTAACAATAGTGGCAACCAAGCGGACGTTAATAGTAATCCTATAAAGGTATAGTACGTGTGTTTTTTGCCCACAAGATTAAAATACAGAATAGTTGTACCAAACACAAACGCTAAAGTTGGTGGCACAAGAAAGTAGTATGATTCACTAGGAGAGAAAAAAGCTACTATTAAGCTACATCCAACAAAAACAAAAAATAATCCTGCAATTAAAACTAGCTTATACTTTTCAAAATGAGTTCTCATACTCATAGCATACACTATGATGAGAGTCTTGCCAATAACCTACAAGCATGATATAATAAAAAAATGTATAAGACAACGCTATTATTGGCCATTTTTTCACTTTTTTTTACGGCTTGCTCAAACCAAGTTGCACAAAATGAGAGTGCCATTCAAATGTATGATTCGCAAGAGGATTTGTTTTCTTTACTGAAAAAAACACCTCCTTCAGATGAACAAAGTTTTGCTATAGTAAATCATATTGCTGCAAATTATCGTAGTGCAGGCATGGATAATGAACTCATCTTGTTTTTATCAGAGCATGTTGCAAATAATCCAACTGATAAATACAATGCATACTGGCTTTTACTTATAGCCTACGTTTATTTAGAAGAAGAGGCAGCACCAATTGCCGAAATGTACTTTGAAAGAATTGTTAACAATTATGAAGATTTAGCTATTGAAGGTGAATCTATTCATGTTGTGTGCTTACAAAATCTATTGCAGATTAGTACAAACCCACAAAATCGTATTAACTACCTCATTCAATTAATAACTCACTTTCCAAATGAAATTAATAAAACAGAAATGTATGCAAGGCTCGCAAATGAGTATGAACATCTAGCAGAATGGGAGCTTGCAATTAAAGCCCATTCTGATTTTCTTGAGCAAGAAGATGCTCCCACAGTTCAGGTTCCAGGCATTCCGGGTGCATATAACACTGCTCGCAAGCAAGTAGATTTTAATAATTCTCCAAAGGATTGGACATTTGAAACATTAGAAGAGTTGGAAGCAGCAGTAAAGTCAGCATTATTGAACTATCAATATTGGAACCTAGAGCAGTATAAATCCAAAGTAAACTTTTTTGCCATGTCATGGGCACAAACACAGGAAGGGGCTAACACTGTAGTAGACTTTTTGATAAGTGATTACGCTTCTGGAAAGCGCATCCGATACAGTGATGAACTTGATCAATCCTCTACACCTGATGAAGCATATTTACGCACATGGGGATGGCGTCAATACGTAGACGTGTGGTACCTTTATTTTAGAAAGGTGAACTTTCCATTAGACCCAGACATTCATGGACGCTGGGAATGGGCGGGTATTTATTACGGTGAAAAGCTATGAAAAATGGTTTTCATTTTTTTCTCATTTTTTTTTGTATTGCACAAAGTTTTGCTACAACTGACCCTCTGCAACCATTCCTTGATTCCCTTGATGAGCAGTCACAAATAAATACAATCCAAAGTGAAGAATTTGAACAACTAGAGTTGCAAGATGAGATTACCAAAGTTGAAGAAGAAAACTCAAAAAAAGACGAGCCTAATTTAACTACAGAGGCAATGATACCAACAGAACCATTAGCAACTCAAAATCCTCATCAAGAGCCATTGCAAAGTGTTATTGAAAACCAAGAATTAGGTGAAACACTTGCCACAGAAGGCAGGAATGGCATTCAAAGCGAATCGCAGTCTAAAGAAGTTTTAGAACCGGTATACAAGAAAATTGATTTACCTTATTCAGAGCATTCATTGATAGACTGGCATAGGGCAGAATACATGACTAATTTTGGCAAACAACGCCTTGCAGACATTATGCAAAGGGCTCTTCCCTACAGACCCCATATTCGACAAACATTGCAAGAAGAAGAAATCCCACTTTCTTTAGAGTTTTTACCTGTTATTGAATCTGATTTTAGAACTACAGCAGTTTCACGCTCTGGTGCAACTGGAATTTGGCAGTTTATGGAAAATAGTATTGCTGGTCTTTTAGAAAAAAACGAATGGATTGATGAAAGGCATGACCCATGGCTAAGCACCGAAGCTGCTGCGCAAAAATTAAAATACAATTATTCTATATTGAAAAGTTGGGAGCTTGCGCTTGCAGCATATAATATGGGATTAGGTGGGCTACAAAGAGCTATAAATAATGCAGGGAGCAACGATTTTTGGTACTTAGCAGAAAATGGCTATATACCGAATCAAACAAGAAACTATGTCCCAAAATTTATTGCCGTTGCAGATTTAGTAACAAACGCAGAATACTATGGACTGAGCATCCCAGAATATGATGAAAATGCTGCCATTGACTTTATTGAAATACAGGTAAACAAACAAATTAACCTAGAAGTTTTAGCAACTCTTACAAATATAGATTATTCAACATATCAGTTTTTAAATCCTGGCTTTGAATATGCAATTACACCACCAAATGATTACATGTTAAGAATACCGTCAGAATCTGAAGCAATAATACTTGAAGCAATAGAAAAACAAGATAGTACATCCTTCCTTGAATCTCACAGAGTAGCCCAAGGTGATACACTATGGAGTTTGTCACAAAAATATAACACAACTGTTGAAATATTGTGTGAAATAAATAATCGCAATCCAAATGCAATTTTAAGTATAGGTACTATTCTCTTTTTGCCGATACTTAAATAAGGATAATACAGTGAAAACATTTTTTTTCAGCCATATAGCAAACACGTTTAATAGTAAAAAAGTACTTTTTCTTTTTCACCTACTTGTCTCTTTGTGTATTTTTCCATTATGTGTATATTCTCAAAGCTCATCAATAAATGAAGCCTTGAGTTCTCAAAGTTATGTAAACTGGAAGGAAGGTTTATTTGTTTCAACTATTCAAATTGATACCGAACGAGCAAATATTACATTACCTTCAGGAAGGAATATAGCATCAAGTAGAATTGAACAAAACCTCCCTCTTTTAGTTAAAAACCCCCTATTAACACTAACAGTAAATTCGTCTACACAAATGGGAGATGCTGTTTTGTGGGAATTAATTACAATAGGAGACATATCAGATATTATTGCCAATGGAGATAAAACTCCAACTGCTTTTACACGAGATGGAAAAGCATTAACTACGAACCATGTTATAACTTTACAAGATTTAGCAAGTTCCTTAATTCAACACGATGGCCCCTATATTCCTAACATTCCAATTGATAGAACTTCTTCTAGAGAGTATACAGGCATTATTATTGATGCACGTGGACAGCTTCCTGTTCAAGGAGAGTTCACTCAAGAAAGAGCTAATCCTGCCCTCTTTCCACGAATATGGGATGAGGATATGAACTTATTGTATGAAATAAATATGGTTGAACCAAACATTGTGCGGGAGTCTGGATTAGTAATGTATTCATCGCTAACAAGTGAAAGCAACTTTGCAGATAGAGTTGGAAATGATCCATTGAGGGTAAGAGCTAGAGGCGTTTTTGGTATTGACAGGACAGATCCAATCATTTCAAAAAATGATGCGCTGCGTATTTTATCTATTCCAGAAAATGTTACTCTTCTAAACGAGGGAAAGGTAATAGTTTTATTAGACGAAGACTCACTAGTTTACCCTGTTAAAGCACCAATAAAAGATGAAACATATTTTTATATGGTCCAAGAAGTTTCAGAATTTATTTTTGAGAATGTCGTTGAAGACCTTGAAGTAATTGATACCGACAGGGGTATGCTTATTCCGCTTCGAGATTTGAAGTTTATTCCAGATTCAGCAGAGCTTTTGCCCGAAGAAAATGAGAGGTTAGATATTCTTGCAAATTCTCTTGTCCTTGCAACCGAAAATGGAGAAAGCACTATACTTGTAGAAGGACACACCGCTAGTATTGGTTTTCCTGAAGGAGAACAAAACCTTTCAATTGAAAGAGCACTTGCAATTATTAATGAAATGGTTGAGCGGGGAGTCGATGAAGAATTATTTACTTATAGAGGCTATGGTGGTGATATTCCAATTGGCGATAATTCAACAGAGGAAGGGCGAGCAGCAAACAGACGTGTAGAAATTACCGTTGTTCCACGCCAAACATATATTCAAAGAATTTTTTAAGGCTCCTACATGAGGAGCCCTAAAAAGCATTGTAAAAAAAGGATTATAATCCTGATGTTGATAGTAAATTTTTAATCCTATCACTCGTTGCAGTATCTTCAGAAGATAAGGTGTTTTCTTGCTCAATTCTTTCAATTACAGAAAGAACTTGTTGGTCAAGAATATCTTTTTCTATTGTGTATAAAACAAACGCTCTATATTCATCAGTATACTTTGACTTTGTATCTGCATCGTAACGGCGTGTTAATACCCACCAATCATTTTCTTTTTTTGCACCAGAAAACTCTGTGTCAGTCATTGTTTTTACTACGTTTTCAAAATAGGTTCCATACTCGCCATCCATGCCACCACTTTCAGCACCTGAAAACACACCTTCAACACGAGTTGAAACATTACGCGCAATAGTTTGTGGAATGCTAAAACCTTCTACCCACGCTTGAGCAGCATTTATATTTTGCGCAGTTGTTTCTGCAACAAAACAATAGTCATTTTCAAAATCAGCTAATTCTTCAAGACCTGTTATACCCTCAAGGATATATGTCTCAACCCAAATGGGAAGTTCATTTAAACCTAATGCTGAACCCTTGTGCTCAAGAACTTCAGACTTTACAGTACCTTCAAGTTCTTTGGCAACAGCCTCATCTGGGGTTGTTGCACAACCCGTAAACACCAAAATACTTGCAATAAATAGTGCAATTAATATAAAACTTATTTTTTTATTCATAAGTCCCTCCGTATAGGTTAGTATATATTTTTTTTTTTATTTTTTCAAGTAATCTATCCTACTTTACTAAATATCAAATTCAGTATATAACTATCTTTATGAGTTCTACTGACAGCATGGCAAAGCGTGTTCCCGACATTACAAATGGAACAATTTGGAAACAGCTTCTTTCTTTATTTTTCCCAATTCTCTTTGGAATTTTTTTCCAACAATTATACAATACAGTTGATGCCATAATTGTTGGAAGGTTTTTGGGCAAGGAAGCTTTAGCTGCGGTTGGAGGGGGAACCAGTACTATAATTAACTTACTTGTAGGATTCTTTGTTGGTTTGAGTTCTGGAGCTACCGTTATTGTATCACAATTCTATGGAGCACGAAATACTAGAAATGTTCACTACGCTGTGCACACAGCATTTGCACTAGCAATAGTAGGAGGACTAATTTTAATGCTTATTAGTTTCGTTGCGGTCCCAGTCGCACTTAAACTAATTGGAACTCCAGAAGAAATTTTTAATAAGGCAATTATATATCTACGAATTTACTTTGCAGGGATTCTACCACTTATGGTCTATAATATAAGTTCAGGAATATTACGTGCTATAGGAGATACAAAGAGGCCTCTTTATTTTTTGATTGTTGGAATGATAACAAATATTATTCTTGACCTTGTATTTATTGGCTTGTTTCGATGGGGTATACATGGAGCGGCTTTTGCAACTGTTGTAGCTCAAACAGTTAGCATGATTTTTACCTGCAAGTGCTTAACTGCTACAACCGATGCATATAAGTTACAGGTACGTGAAATACGCTTTTCACTCCCAATCTTAAAAAAAATGTTATCAATTGGCTTTCCAGCAGGGCTACAAGCGATAATGTACTCCCTTTCAAACATAATTATTCAAGCAAATATTAACGCCCTTGGGACAAACACTATCGCTGCCTGGGCTGCATTTGGTCGTGTTGATAGCTTCTATTGGATGATTTTAAATGCATTTGGGCTTGCCCTCACAACCTTTGTAGGGCAAAATTATGGTGCAAAAAATTACGAACGAGTAATAAAAGGAACAAGACAGTGTATGCTAATCGCACTCTGTTTTGCTGTAATTATATCGACTCTCATGTGGACTTTTGCAAAGGAAATATTCACCCTTTTTATTACTGATGAAAGTGTAATTAGTGAAGGTATATTTATGATACGATTTTTTGCAGAGTTTTTTTTACTTTTTATTCCTATAGAGCTCCTTGCTGGTGCATTGCGTGGTGCAGGAAAAACTCTTATTCCAACACTTGTCAGTGTCATTTGTATATGTCTTTTTAGAGTTGTATGGTTGTCGGTAGTTGTCCCGAATAATCAAACAATTTTTACCATTATGGTTTGCTATCCAATATCGTGGGCTTTAGCTGCAAGTGCAATGAGTTTTTATTATTTGCGGAAAAGGTGGATTCCAAAAACTATATGATAAATTTAAAAGAAGAAGAAAACAAAAAGGTACGTTGTCTGCTAGTATATAATATTGAAGACGACGATGCAATGTATCATACAAATGAACTTCAAGGTTTAACAAATACATTAGGGCTAGAAACGGTTCATACAGAATATGTGAGAATAAAAAAAATACAACCTCGCTACATACTAGGCTCAGGTAAAGCAGAAGAGATAGCTACATGGGCTGAAGAAACTGAATCGGATTGTATTGTTTTCGACTTTCAAATATCTCCAACACAACAAAGAAACTGGGAGCGCTTAGCAAACATTCCAGTATATGACCGAGAAGAGATTATATTAAGAATTTTTGCCTCACGAGCTCAAACAAAAGAAGCTGTTTTGCAAGTAGAGCTCGCCCGCCTACAATACTCCCTACCCCGCCTAGCACACTCGTATGGCGATATGGCTAGGCAGCGTGGTGGGAACTACGGTTCAAAAGGAAGCGGTGAAACCCAGCTTGAACTCGACAGGCGAGCCATATTACAAAAAATAGCCCTCATCAAGAGCCAACTAGAAAAGGTAGCTAAAGAAAGGCAGGTACAAGAAAAAAGGCGAGAAAAAACGGGAGCGTACACATGTGCAATTGTAGGCTACACAAATGCTGGAAAATCGAGCTTACTAAATGCGCTAACTGGAGCAGATAGCTTTGTGCAAGATGCTCTTTTTGCGACACTCGATCCAACAACAAGAAAACTTTCGGTAAATGGCTCTGTAGAAATATTATTAAGTGATACAGTTGGCTTTATACGAAATCTTCCTCATACCCTTGTAAAATCATTTCGCTCAACTTTGGAACAAGCTTCAAATGCAGATCTCATTCTCATCTTACTTGATGCATCAGACATGCACTTTGAAAGTCAATATCAAACAACGCTTGAGGTTTTATCCGAAATAGGAGCTGAGCATATCCCTAAAATACTTGTTTGCAACAAGATAGATGCAATAGAGACAAATATTTTCTTAAAACAGCGCGTAGAAAGTTTTTGTAATGAGTATAAAGCGTCATATATCAGCGCAAAAACAAAGTCGGGTTTTGAAAATTTACGCGAAAGAATAATAACGGAACTTATTGGAGAGCTAAAAACCTACTCCATCCCTCTAGTACAAACAAGTATTGAACCACTCATACGAAAACACGGCTGCATAAAAAATGCAGAATGGAGAGATGATTGTGTAGTCGTTGAAGCCTGGCTTCCCAAAAGGATACAAGAAGCCTTGAGTGAATTCCTAACGTAGCTCGTTTAATGACCAATCGTAATCAAGCCATTTAATTGAAAGCCCTTCTAAATCTTCACCAGAGTACTGTTCTGCAAAACCTTTAACAGAATCGAAGTCATCGCCGTACCACTTAAAAATACTTGATAAGTAAACAGTGCCCTTTTCCCTGTCAAGCACAAAACCTTTTTCACTATGTAAGTAAGCGTGCGACTGCGTATCCATTTGTTCAATTAACGTTCTTCCTTCATATGCTTCACTCACTAATGGTGGACACCCAATTGCTGCGCACACAAGCACCATGTGTATACGAGGCTCATCATAATCAACCCTAATTATATCATGTTCAAGATTATCAAGCGTAATCATTTCACCAAAAAGGCTCACCACTTTTTGATCCCAAGGGCCTCTAAAAATGTTTCCAATGTCACGTATAGAATCTACAGGGTAATTATCAATAATGAGCTGTAAGGTGTCTGCATTATATAGATTAATTAAATACGCTAACTGCTCATTTTCATTCCACGTATTAAACTCGGCTTCTGTTATTTTTGCAAGATTTTGTAAATAGCTGTCCAAAGCTTCCCTATTTTCTTTTAAGCTGGGGTAATCGACAAGTCCATCAATCACGTAGTTTTTAAGAATTGTGTCATATGTACTGTGTAGGGATTCACTTTGTGCAAAGAAACTAGTTGCAACAAACAACAAAAAAGTAAAGCATAAAAGAGTTTTTTTCATTTAATTGTACCTCTATCTTAATTATATGCTACTTATTTTACTTTGTAAAGTATAAATAAAAAAACCTTGCACTCTATAGTGCAAGGTTTTTGCTTACTTAAAGCTCAATGTATAGGTAACAATACTTTCATTGTTATAAGTCACAGCAATATCTTTTGTTTCACCTTGTCGCAGTACGAAATCTGAAACCGTTGTATTAGGTAGATGTGATTTTTCACTATCTAACACAAAGGCTTCTTGTACTGTATCGTATTTAAGTACTACATTTGGCTTTCCATAGTCGTTGTAAACTCTATATTTATTTGATGCAGTCTCAACAAAACTTGCAAATGAATAACCGACAGCAACTAGTTTTGAATCCAACGAAATCAGCGTATTTCCTAACTGTACATTTGAGACAGTACTTGTAACACTTCCACTCACAGAATGAGTTTCACCAACTCCAACTGTAACGGTATTATTAGAGATAAGTCCATCAGGCTTTTCATCGGCATTTTTCTTCTCAGCTAATACAGTATAAGATGCCGATTCTCCATTTACATACAATGAAGAGCGAACTGCATACGTCATATAAGCCTCTGATACATCCTTCCAACTAAAGCCGGAAAGTTTTTGGCTTTTCATATTAATGTTATGAATACTCGTTGCACTTACCGTTAGATCGTAGTACTCAAGAAGCTCTAATAGTTTTTCTGTCTCATTTTCATTTAATAAGATGTTTCCATCGTCTTGCAGGGTAAAAGTTGCACCACTATAGGTACCAACGGTATCAGTTGTTGCACTTTCAAAAGTATACGTTTTATCTGTTCCACCAGTTTTTATTATTTGCAAACCATCTTCAGAAACAGTATATGTTTCAACAGGGTCGCCATTATATACATACACCTTTTCTTTTATATTTTCTAAGTATACTTTTGCTGATTCTCCACCCTCAAGTACAGTATACCCATAGGGTGATTTTCCCGTCCTAAGTATATCGGCAGGCTTTATTGCACCTTTTTTATCTGTTAATGCATTGTTATACCAACTTTCAATGGTAAAGCTTCCATCATTGCCAACATATCCAATAGGGTCATAAGTGTAAAATGGATAATCTAAACTTGCCCATGCAGAAGGATTACTGTTGCCTAAAATTGTTTCAAAATCATATGGATATGCAAATGCAAATACAAGGTTAGTGTAAGTGTCAACTGCAACAAGCATATTATTTAAAGATGCAATTGAAGCCTTTCCTGTAAAACGATAAAACATAAATCGTTCAACCATTCGCTCTGTACCATCGCCATATGTTTCGCTATTAATTTTAGCAGATAAACCTTGTACCACAGAAGGGACATACCCAGTAGACCTATAATACTTAATTTCACTTGATGTTGGATTAGTTGGAACACCAGTGATTTTAAATCCATCACCGGCTTTACTATCTTCAGCATTTCCTAAATCCCAAGATGCATTTACAAATGAGAGTGTGGGTACATAGTTATCTATATTATTTATATTAATAACTTTGTTTTCAAATGCTGCAGTTTCAACAAGAATACTGTGATTACTTGAAGGCAAAATTGATTTTACAGCAGCCTGTACTTCTTCATCAAATTTCACGAGTATACTTTCATCCACCTCGCCATTTGCAAGCAACACTTCAAACATTGTGTAGAGTGTTGCTCCCTCTGGAACAGGCTCAATCTCGTCTTCAGGATCTATGGTTGGAGGAGGAGGTGGTGGTGGTTCATCGGTATCAGTTGTTGCCGCAATAGTTTGTTGTTGTCTATAATAACTTAGACCTGAACTAAGCACCGCATCACAAGAAATGGACAATAAACTAATACCAATGCATATTAAAATTTGTATAATTCGTGTTTTCATAACTATTTGTCCCTTTTGTATATATCTATAGCTTGAATAAAAAGCCTAATGTCGCCCCAAAATCCAACGAATTTAACCAGTAATTTGGAGATGGCAGGGGCTTACTTGAATCCAGACCTCCCATTTCAGCTAAACTTGCAGGAACAGTAAGTGCCTCAGGCTTATACAAGTTAAACTGAGTAAAAAAACCTAATACAAGCTCTGTGGTTGGCATAAGAGGTACATGATACGCTAGGTCTAGTTTAGAGGAAAACGCAAAGGCATTCATGTTTTCTATCATTTCTTCAGTTACAATAATTTCTCCTACCTCAGAAGTTGAATTACCACCTGCAAACAAAGCATCAGTTGAATAAGCTAAATAAGAAGGCACAAAATCTGCTATCATTTTTGCACCAATTCCGAGCCCTACAGAAAAACGGTTTTCAAAAAAAAGTGCTTCTGTTTCTACACCAAAATTTATTACTGGCAAATAATCAACTACAATAAAAATATCAAGAGCTGCACCTGTTATTTCATCAGCCGCACTTATTTTTTGAGAAGTATTACCTTGTCCAAACCCTAAGTAGCCATTAACACTAATTCCTGAAAAGACTGAATCTTCCCTGAGATCAGGAAAAAGCTCTTCTGCTTCAAAAATATACCCTACAGAAACCTGGCCGCCCATAAGTAAATTACTTAACATCCCAGTCATATCACTTGCTAAAGGGTTTAATTTTTGTAAATCTTCCAAGGGGATACTCGGCAGTGTTAAAGCACCACCAAAATCTGCTCTGAGTCCAAGCACCCAACCTTTTTCAAAGGCAGATACTGAAAAAACTATTGTGCTTAACAATAGTGCTAATACTGTTTTTTTCATTTCTATAATTATTCCTTAGTAAAAAAAAAGGGTTGTTTCTTTAATTTAAGAAACCAACCCCATTGAGTTCAATTCTAGTAAAAATAATGGATTTTGTCAAGCAAAATTCAACATATTTTAAAAAAGTGTATGATTAACAAGTGATAACAATGGAAAATATAAAAAAAGCCCCTGCAACAAATGTTACAAGGGCAATTATTAATTATACATTGTTAATTATCAATTACTTTAAGCGTCCTTCAAGAGCTTCGAGTTCTGCCATAAGTTCTTTTGGTAATTTGTCGCCAAATTTAGGATAGTGGTTAGCTTTAATATCTTCAAGCTCTTTAATCCATCCGTCTTTGTCTACAGCTAATATACCATCCATTTCTTCTTGAGAAATATCAAGGCCAGTAATGTCAACTGTTCCAGCTTTTGGCATCATACCAATTGCTGTATCAATTGCGTTG
>CAYJFX010000038.1:0-18575 GCA_964369735.1 uncultured Treponemataceae bacterium | reverse complement strand
AAGAAATAGGAATTGCACAAGAAATTATTTCAACAAAAAATGCATTATCAATTCTCTCTAATGTATTATTAATTGCAGAACAGAATACATTAATAATTAAAGCAACCGATGTTAAGGTAACTTTTGAAACAAAGATACCTATTGAGGTAGAAGAAACTGGAACAACTACTATTTTTTGTGATAAGTTTATCAGTATTTTAAATTCACTTCCTTCAGGAAATGTAGAGTTTTTACATAAAGATAATGATGTTATAATTAAACCAATAACTAAAAAAGTACGTTTTCAGTTAAAATCTATGGCAAGTGATAAATTTCCTGAATTTTCAGTTGAAGAAAATATGCAGTGGTTTGATTTTTCAGCTAAAGATTTTAAAGAAATGATAACACAAACTATATTTGCTGTTTCAGATGATGAAACAAGATTTTTTATGAATGGTGTATATTTTGAAAAAGAGGGTGAAAACTTTATAATGGTTGCAACCGATGGAAGAAGACTTTCTTATATTTCAAAACCTGTTTTCGATGATATAAATTTTGAGCCATGCATAGTACCTCCTAAAATTTTAAGTTTATTGTTAAAAAGAGCTTCATCTGAAGGAAATATTTCTATTGCTATAAATAAAAGTAATATTTATTTAAAATTTGGAAACTACAATTTTAGTTCAGTTTTAATTGATGGACAATTTCCAAATTACAAACGTGTTATACCTGAATCACAAGAAAAGAAATTTCAAATAAACAGAAGAGACTTAACTGAAGCTTTAAAAAGAGTTGGCTTATTGGTAGAAAAAAAATCTGGCAGAATTTATTTTTCACTTACAGATGGAACCCTTTCTATATCATCTCAAGAGGTTGAAATAGGAAATGCAAAAGAAGAACTTCCATGTAGATATGCAGGTGAAGAAATGTCAATGGCCTTAAATTGTATTTATGTGGAAGATCCTTTAAAAATAATTAATACAGAATATCTCAATTTTGAATTTACAGAATCTATGAAAGCAATAACAATAAAACCTGAACCAGAAGCTGACTTTTTCCATATTGTTATGCCTATGCAAATGGAGTAAGGGAGTGCCCTTTATTTCAGTTTCTCTTTTTAACTTTAGGAACTTAGAAAATTGTGATATAAATTTATCATCAAAAGAAGTTTTTTTTGTAGGAGAGAATGGACAGGGAAAAACAAATTTTCTTGAAAGTTTATATTTATCTGCATATGGCTCTTCTTTTAGAACAAAAAGAGAATCTGAAATAATTTTTGAGGGAAATGATTCATTTTCTGTGAGGTCTCTTTTTGATAGTGATGTTAATAAGGCAGACCTTGTAACAATACAATTTAATAATAACAAAAAGAAAATTCTGAAAAATGGAAAAACACTCAAAGACAGAAAAGATTTAATAAATACAATTCCTTGTGTGCTTTTTTCTCACAGCGATTTAGATTTTGTTGTAGGGGAACCTGAGAGAAAAAGGTTTTTTATAGACCAATCTTTATCAATGTATGATATTTTATATATTGATACTATGAGAAGATATAAAAAAATTCTAAAAAGCAGAAACTTATTATTAAAAAATGAACAATATGAAACATTGGAAGCCTTTGATGAAGGCCTAGTAGTTGAAGGAAGAGAAATTGTAAAAAAAAGGGCAATTGCTATTTATAATTTCAACAGAATTTTTTCACCTTTATATGAAAAAGTAACAGGAATAAAAAATGTAAAGCTTCAATATGAGTCACAGTGGGAACACAAAAAAGGAGAAGAAATTCTACAATTACTCCATGAAAAAAAGAATGCTGATAAAATAATGAAAACAACCCTCTCTGGACCCCATAGAGATAAAATAAGTTTTGTTTGCAACAATAAAAATTTTGTTCCAACAGCTTCAACAGGACAGTGCAGGCTTTCTGCTATACTTTTGAGAGTTTGCCAAGCGGTTCATTTTACAGAGATAACAGAAAAAAAACCTGTATTATTAATGGATGATGTATTATTGGAACTTGACCCAAAAAAAAGAGAAATAATTACATCCCTCTTGCCAGAATATGATCAACTTTTTTGCACCTTCTTACCAGGCGAGCCATATGAAAATTATAAAAAAGATACAACATTGATTTACAATGTTGAAAAAGGAAAAGCATATGAAGTATGATGAAAATATAAAATCTGCTTCAGAAATTTTGGAAAGCTATTTTTCAAATATTCTTGGAGGAAAATTTGAGGAATATAATGCACAAGATAAGGGTTGGAAAAAGGTTTTGCTAACAATTCCAAAAGATGGCGAAAAAATGGTAGCACATAGCACCATCAAAGAAATAAAAAATGGGTGTATGCACATTGAAACAGACCATTCTGGATGGATTCAGCTTTTGCAGCTACATAAAACAAAAATTTTAAAGGCTTTAAAAAAGGAATTTCCTAGTTTAACAATAAAAAGTTTTTCATTTACAGTAAAAGAAAAGTAGAAAAGTTTACTTACATACTTGACCAAAGTATAAAAAAAATGGTATTCTATGAAACCTGTTTAGAAAATTCCGAGAAGGATATGAAAGTATCTTTCTTGACATAATAAGGAGACGTGTTCCATGAAAAGGACATATCAACCCAGTAAAGTAAAAAGAAATAGAAAATTTGGTTTTAGAGCTCGTATGAAAACTCGCGGTGGTAGAATGATTTTAAAACGCCGTAGAGCAAAAGGTCGATACAAGCTATCTGTTTCTGATGAGAAAAAACCGTACTAGTCTGTAAGTATTAGGGATGGAAAATACCTTGTCTAAAGAAAAAGGTTTTGCACTTGAAGAAAAAATAAAAAAATCTTCAGATATTCAAAATCTGTTTAGAAAAGGGAAAAAGGTAAGTACCAATGGAGCAAAATTGTTTTTTTTGCCCAATGATCTCTCTTTTAATAGAATTGCGTTTACTCTTCCCCGTGGATATGGAAATGCCGTCGAAAGAAATTACAGTAAAAGGTTAAGTAGAGAAGCATATCGCCACGTAAAAAAAGATATTAAAAGTGGCTATGATATGGTTTTGTTGGTTTATAGAGGAAGTGATACGCTTTCCTCTCGGAATGACCAAATTTGTTTTTTATACAAAAAAGCAGGTTTGTTATGAATAAGCTAATATCATCAGTTCTTTGCTTCTTTATCAGATTTTATCAGATTTGTATCTCCCCTTTTTTTCCTCCCTCTTGTAGATTTTATCCAAGTTGTTCTCGTTATGCTCTTGAAGCAATAAAGAAACATGGCGCTTGGAAAGGATTTGTTTTATCTTTTACAAGAATACTAAGGTGTAACCCCTACTGTAAGGGCGGTTATGACCCTGTTCCTTAAAAAGATAGTATAATTAGGAGAAAAATATGGATAAAAATACCGTTTGGGCCATAGTCCTTTCAACAGTTGTTATTTTAGGTTGGATGTTTTATCAATCTGTTATAATGCCTCCTGTTGAAGAGACTGCAATTACTGAAACGCCAATCGCAGTTTTAGATGAGAGCGTTGCCGTTCAAAATGACTCTAATCAAGACAATCAATTACAAACACAATTAGAACAAGAAGAAATTCTAATAGAAGAACACTTTGTAATATCTACTGAATTTGTAGATATTACCCTCACAAACAGAGGTGGTGATATTATTGGGTATCAGCTTAAAGAACACTTAGTAGGTTCAAACGGTGTTGAAATGGCTGAAAATATTACTGACAACAATAGAGCATTGGCTCTTTCTCTTGGAACAAATGACAATGCTATTATAAATGATATTTTTCAGGTAGAACTTATTGATGATTATACAATAGGCTTTTCAAAAACATATACCACTTCAACTGCAGGACAAACGGAATACTATTCAATAAAAAAATTATATACATTTGACCCAAGTGAGTATCTCTTCAAATTAGACATCCGCTTTGAAGGTGATGGCTATGAAAAACGTGCTTCTTCAGATGTTGCATATACTTTGCGCTCTTCGCCTCAAATTGGCCCATACTATGACCCTGGAGTTGATAGATATGAGCATAGAACTTTTTATTCATACGATGGAAAAGCTCGCGATAAACGCTTAGGCGAAGGCGATATAGAAGTATATGATGACACATTTAATTGGGTTGGAGTTGCAGGTAAGTATTTTACACAGCAGATTGTAACTACTGACTCATCTACAATAAAGGATGCTATATATTCGACTGTTGGGCAAGTTGATGATTTTTATAATGCACAAGTTTCAATTGAGCGAAAATCAACAAATCAAGATTCTATTCAAGATACCTATTACGTATACATGGGGCCAAAAGTTGATAACACTATGGTAATGTATAATGATGCTGAAGAAAATAATTGGGGCCTTTCTAATCTTCGAATTGATGAAATATTAAGTTCAGGATGGCTAGCGTGGCTAGAAGCAATTCTAAAATTCCTTATGGAAATTTTTTATAGCATCATTCCAAACTGGGGTGTATCAATTATTCTTATGACTATTGTTTTAAAAATAGGTATGTATCCACTTACAAAAAAGAGCTCTATGGCAACTCTTAGAATGCAAGAGCTACAACCACAAATTAAAGACATTCAAGATAAATATAAAGGTAATCCTGAAAAATTAAATACTGAAATGGCTAAATTTTATAAAGAAGCAGGATATAATCCGATGTCCGGATGTTTACCACTTTTAATTCAATTTCCATTAATTTTTGCTATGTTTGGATTGTTCAACAATTATTTTGAATTCCGTGGTGCTATGTTTATTCCTGGTTGGATACCAGACCTTTCTATAAGTGATAGTGTTGGTGTGTTTCCTGAAGGAATACCTTTTATTGGTGGAATGACTATAAGTGTTCTCCCCGTAATTTATGTAGCTTCACAGTTACTATTTACAAAAATAACTCAGTCCACTGCAACAGCTGCAAGTAATTCCCAAATGAAAATGATGATGTATTTAATGCCTTTAATCTTTTTCTTTATGTTTTATACAGCGCCAGCAGGATTGCTACTATATTGGACAGTAAGTAACTTCTTGCAACTTGTGCAACAACTTACTATAAATAAAATAATGCATGCAAAAAGAAAAGAAATGGGAATAGCAGAGCCCAAAAAAGAAGTTGCGCTTCCGCCAAGTGCAAAAAAACGAAAAAAAAATTAATACGCGAGGTGTATTATGATATATGAATATGAAGCAAAAACAGAAAAAGAAGCCATTGAAATGGCTGCAAACGAACTTGGCTTAAGCCAAGATCAGTTTGATGTTGAAATTGTTGAAGCCCAAAAAAATAGTATTTTTAAAAAAGGCTTCGTAAAAATCAAAGTGCACGTTGAAGGAAATGGTGGAAACAAACAAACAGAACCTTCTACACAAAGAAGTACAATGTTTGCAAATCCTCTTCCCAAAGATGAATTTGAAAAAAGCGTTATTGATTTTGTGGAAAATGTAATTAGCAAGATGGGATATGATGGCAAGGCTGAGGTTCTTTTTAGAGAAGATAAAAAATTTGGTCTTAAAATTACATCCTCAAACTCATCTATGCTTATTGGGCGAAAGGGTAAAAATCTTGATGCTCTACAACTTTTAGCAAATGTATATGCAGGCAGACTGGGAAGAGAAGACTCACGAATAGTTCTTGATAGCGAAAACTATCGCATTAGAAGAGAAGAGTCTCTAGTGCGTCTAGCATATGTTACAGCCGATAAGGTAAGAACAAAAAGAACACCTATTTTGCTTGAGCCAATGAATCCATTTGAGCGACGCCTAATCCATACAACTTTAAACGACATCGGAGATATTGAAACAAAAAGTGAAGGTGAAGGCTTATACAAACAAGTAAGAGTACTGTTTAAAGGTGTAAGATGAAAAGACTAACCTTTTTTTTAGTGTTAGTAAGTATATCAGTGACTGTCGCATCACAAGAAAAAACGTTACAGAGTCATAACTTAGAAGACTTGTTTTCAAATGATGTTGTTCAAGCCTTGGTTACAGACGGAGAAATACAGAGAAATTTCTACGGCGAAAAAAATATTTCATTAGAACTTGCCCCCAACACAGAAATGGGCTTACAAGCAAAAAATTATTGGCAAAGAGAAAAAGAGCCTGTATTTGTCGTTGAGTCTTTATATCTTTTAGATAAAAATGATGAAAATGAAGAAAACACAATCGAAGAAATATCAAGTATATTACGAAACCTTTCAAAAATGACAGGTATAGAATACTTTTCTACTTCAAGACAAATTTGGGAAGTTTTGTACACAGAAGTATATACCGTTAATAATCCTGAAGAAAAATTAAAAATTGAAGACCCAATAAATGAAGATATAGAAAATTTAGTAAGTTATGTATATCAAAAAGATAGGTCTTTAAGTGGAACTGTATATGAGTTTTCATATTTTAATAACGAGCAAGAAGTCTCTTTTAGAGGGATAAACACTGAAAACATTATGTATAAAGGATTTCCTTTTCCAATTGTAAAACCTGAAAATCTTGTATTAACTCTTATTGCAACAGATGTAGGCGATTCAGTTGTATTTTATGTTTTAGTACAGGCAGATGTTCCTAAAATACCCTTTGTTTCAGAACGTCTTGCAAATTCGTTTTCATCAAGGGCGGATGCAATATTTAAGTGGTGTGTAGATATGTATAAGGATGCAGAATAATAATCCTAGTAGGAGAAATGATGAATAAAAAAACACAAATTTTTATGCTTATTAGTATGATACTGATTTTTGGAGGTTGTTCAGTGAGTGCAAAAGAAAATGCAGCAATTGCAGGTAAAGATGGTATATTTGCTATCATGGAAACAAGTAAAGGTGACATCGTTTTAGAATTACACTATAAAGATACACCACTTACCGTTACAAACTTTGTAGGATTGGCAGAGGGAACTTTGGATGCTGCAAACGGAAAGCCTTTTTATGATGGTTTAATTTTTCACAGAGTTATAAATGATTTTATGATTCAAGGTGGAGACCCTGAGGGAACTGGACGCGGTGGTCCTGGATATCGTTTTGATGATGAAATTGTTTCTCATCTAAAACATGACAGAGAAGGTATCCTTTCAATGGCTAATGCAGGCCCAGGAACAAATGGAAGCCAGTTCTTTATCACCCACAATGAAACCCCATGGCTCGATGGAAAACATACCGTTTTCGGAGTAGTTATCGATGGTCAAGATGTTGTTGATGCAATAGAACAAGATGATGAAATAGAAAAACTAACAATTGTTAGAAACGGAGCAGATGCTGAGAAGTTTACAGCAACACAAGCAGATTTTAATGAAAGAAGCTTACATGCAAATGAAAATGCTCAAAAAGCAAAAGAACAAGCTTTTGCCTCTGTTATAGCTGATATTGAAAAACAGTTTCCGAATGCAAAAAAAGATGAAAATGGCATTTATTATACAACAACAAAAGAAGGAACAGGTGCAGCTGTTGGCAAAGGAAAACAAGTTGCAACACACTATCGTGGTTACTTACTAAGTGGGCAAACATTTGACTCTTCACAAGGGAGAGACCCACTTGCTTTTGGAACAGGTGCAGGACAAATGATACCAGGATTTGATATTATGGTTCAAGATATGAAAATTGGAGAAAAAAGAACAATTGTTCTTCCTCCAGATTTAGCATATGGTGCAAATGGTATCCCTGGAGTTATCCCAGGAAATTCTTATCTATGCTTTGATGTAGAATTAGTAAGTGCTCGCTAAGAGCAATAAAAAAGGGGCTTAAAAAGCCCTTTTTTTATTTGTAAAATTCTTTTACATGTAGCAAATTCTATATGAACCAGCATGTTTAAAACCAATGTTTGAATATGCCTTTATTGCAGAAGCATTATCAGTCCTAACAAACAGCGAAACATTTTTTTCTATCGCTTGTAAAAGGCTAGCAACTAAAATTTGGGCAAACCCATTATTTCTGTATGCTGAATCAGTATAAATACCACCTAGCTGAACATAGTTGAAACCGCAGGCATTTGTTCCTGCCATAGATACAAATTTATTAGTATCCTTATCTAAAATAGCAAATACAGTATGTTTTGATAGCCTTTCTTTTATAATGCTACGACACGCTTTTTCTGAGATTGTTTTTCCAATAGGTAACACCTCTTCATACTGATAACCGAGCTGTAAATTATAAAGCATATCTTCGTCATCTATGGTACACTTACACAACTGATACGAGCTTTCTTGCAAGCCTTTCTTTAATTTAATAGAAACATCTTGTTTTGAGTACTGCATGAGGTGGTAATTATTTATAGATTTTGGCGGGGCCAGTAAAAGGCTTTCAAAAAGTTCAGAGCTTTTTACCGTGCCACCAAGGGAAAACAGTGTTTTCTTTTGGAAAAAAGTTTTCAATAGCTTAGAGGCATCACAAGGTATAACATGGTGTAAAACAATTCCAGTATCAGTAATCAAAAAGACACCTAGAATTGAGTCTATGCAGAGCGAAAACGTTTTTTTTCTTATGGCATATAGTGTTTGCCCTTTTGTATTCTTAGATTTAATGATTCTTAAAACTCTATCAACGAGCGAAACACACATGTGTTCATGCGGTAACAAAAAATCAAGTATAAGAGAAAGCTGTTTATTATTTACCGAAATAAGTTCCAGCTTTTCACTCATTCAACATCCATCGGTAAGGTTCCTCGTGGAACATAGTCTCCGGCAAGGGCAGAAAAAGCTGCTCGAAAGGAGAAATCTGAGTAACTGTACGCTAAAAGAATGGTATCTGCCCAGTCAAAATCGAAAACATGGACAGGTTCAAGCACAGAAATAACAATAACTTTTTTTCCACTGTTGGCTAAGTACTGGGCAACTTGTCTACTGGTTGTATTTGAAACACAAATTATTATTGTATCGTAGCCTTGCGCTGCTGAAAGGAGACGGAAGCCAGCACTGCTAATGTCAGCCTGCGAAAGGTTATACCCAAAAAAGTGATAATCAACATTATCGTAGCGATTCGAAGCTTCATTAAAAACTTCTTGAAACTGTGCGGCAACTAAAACGCTTTCTTCTTGCGCCTTTTCTACTGTGTATGGAAAATCTCCTTCTTTATACACTGTAATTGATCGCGCTGCTTGTGCTGTAAAAAAGCTCTCAGCTTCTGGGTCTGGTACTAGAGAAGGGATAGCCGCTATGTCTGGGAAAATAGGGACGGGATTGTCTCCTTTAAAATAATTCAACTTAGATAAAATAACTCGATAAGCAGCTCTTTTTACTGTAGCGTTAAACTCATCATCCGTTTGCATCAATAAAGAAGAGCTTGACCATACATTTTCATTTAGCTGCGGCGTTGTAGAAGAAATCACTATATCGTTACCAGCGCGTATTGCTAAGTGTACAGCGGTTGAAAGACTTCCTGTATATGTTGTTGCACCGTTCATCATCATATCATCGGTTATTATTAGTCCGTTATACCCCATTTCATCTCGTAATAGATCTGTTAAAAAAAACTTAGAAAGAGAGGCGGGTTCACCTGTTTCCATAACAGAGGGAAAGCTTAAGTGACCTGACATAATAGCAGGAATCCCTTCTTCTATAAGGTACTGAAAGGGAACTAATTCACGTTCAAACAAGGTTTCATAATCAGCTGAAATAACAGGTAAAAGGCCATGAGAGTCTATTCCCGTGTCTCCGTGGCCTGGAAAATGTTTGGCGGTTGGAATAACGCCTGCTGCTAAACTTCCTTCAGAAAAAGAAGCCCCTAAAACTCCTACATAATGTGGGTCTACACCAAAAGAGCGGCTCGCAATTACAGTTGAATCTATATTCGTATAAAGATCTACAGTTGGAGCAAAATTCATATTAATGCCTAAGGCTCTAAGCTCACGACCTATATAATAGCCCGTGTGCCACGAGTCTGATGGATACCCAGAAGCTCCTATAGCCAAATTTCCCGGTGTATCGCTTGTTGTTCCTTTAACGTGGCGTATTAAACCTCCCTCTTGGTCAGTTGCAACATACAAAGGAATTTGAAACCGAGTATTCTGTGCTTGCTGCTGTAGGAAGCTAACAGCTTGTGCTACTTCTATTTCATCTTCTGTATCCCACCCAAAAACTTTTACGCTTCCAATTTCTCGAATAGTAACCCACTGATTTAAGAGGGGGGGTACATCAGAACCAGCCCAGCCAAACATTAAGATTTGAGCTAAAAGCTCATCTTCGGTCATTCTAGAAATAATTTCTTGTGCAAGAATATCATTTGGATAATTACTCCAAAACGTGATAGCTTCATCTTCTCTAATTTCTTGGGAAAACAAAGTTGTAAGAAAAAATACTTGAAGTATAACTGCTAAACGCATATTCTTTTTTTGTATAAAATAATTTTTCATATAGTTATAAATCCTTTAAAAGGGCTCTTTTTGTCGCAAGATTGCCTATAATAAAAAAAAGTACCGCTAACCAAATACATATAAATGTAAAAAGGTGATATAAAGTAAACGGCTCACTGTACAAAAATACTCCTATTAAAAATGCAATAGTTGGGCTAGAAAACATAATAATTCCTATAAGCGAAAAAGGTGTTTTTTTTACGCCTGTTGAAAAAAGCAACAATGGAAGGGAGGTTAAAATTCCTGCAAAAGGAAGAAAAATAAATTGCCACCCTGAAAGCACTGATAAAGCGCCTTGATTATGTAATTCAGCATTGAAAATAAAAACTATTGCCACAGGAAGAATAAAAAGGGTTTCAACGACCATTGTTGTATTACTATCCGAAAAAACAACTTTTTTTACAAGACTGTATAAAACAAATGTTATGCAAATAAAAACGGACATGAGAGGGAATTGTCCATACGCTAAAACAGAAATAGACACACCTAATAGCGCAAAAAAAACAGCAACCCACTGAATTTTTTGCAATTTTTCCTTATATAAAAATACGCCTATAAAAATAGAAAAAATGGGGGATAAATAATACGCTATGCTTGTTTCAAGAATCCTGCTTGAATTTACGGCCACAATGTACAAGCCCCAATTTAGTGAAATAAGAATTCCTGCAAGAAGCAATAAAAGAGTTTCTTTTTTACTTCTAAAAACAACTTTAAGAGAGGCAATATTTTTTTTAAGTAGCAATATAATCAAACAGAAAATGAATGACCATGCAACTCGAGATGCTAATATATAAACAGGGGTAACAGCTGCTAATTGTTTCCAAAAAATAGGCATTAAACCCCATATAATGTAGCATAAAACGATATATATTGTTTCTTTTTGCATTGTGGCATTATAACTAAAAAAAGATTTTTATTAAAGGGGTGGCGTCAATATATACATTTTTTTACCATTTATGCAGTAAAAAGCATTGACAAGATTGCATATGAGTATTACCATGGAAGGGAGGACTATTATGAGTAAAAAAATTATAGGTATTAAGCAAGCAGATGGCTCTTTTTTCCCCATTTTAAATGATGGAGAACCATCAAATAAGACTCTAGAATTAACAACTGTTAGAGATGGGCAAACCGCTGTAAAAATTAACCTATTTAAACAATACGAAGATACAGAAGAGCTTGAATATGTAGACACGTTACTTATCGAAAACCTCGTTCCTCATTTAAAAGAAGAACCTTCATTTAAACTGTCAATAAATCTCGATGATGATAATGTATTAACCGCAGAAGTACTCGACCCAGAAACGGGCGCAAAGTCAGATACATCGGTTTCATTAGTTACACTTTCAGAAGCACAGCAAGGAGAAGCAATGGATTTTGCACTTGCCGATGCAACCGATGCTTTTGATGATATTGCAACTTCAGATGATGCAACAGGAGTAGAGGATGACTTTAGTTCACTAGCAGACTTTGAAGATTCTGGAAGTAGCGACGATTTATCAAGTGATTTTAACATGGAAAATTTTGAAGGAGATATTAGCTCCGAAGAGGGCTCCTTGGGGCTTACAGATGATTTTAACCTTGATGCTTTGACAGAAGAGTCATCAGGTGCAAACGACGACTTTGCGTTTCCAGAAACAGAGGCACTCGCAGATGATTTAAGCATGGAAGGATTTGGCGATGAGCCACTAGGTGAAACTGATGAGAGTCCAACAATGGATATGTCAGATGAAGATTTTTCTTTCCCAGAAGGAGATTCTCTAGGCGATGAGATGAATATAGAAGGCCTTTCAGACGGATTAAGTGAAGATGCTCTTTCATTAGGTGATGAAAATTTTTCTTTTTCCGATTCCACAGAAATATCTGACGATCTTACAATAGAGGGTCTTAATGAGGGTATGGAAGACTCGGCTACAGAAGAAGATTTTACCTTCCCTACAAATATAGAACTTCAAGATGATTTATCACCTTCAACAGAGGATTTTTCTAATGTGTTAGGTGATATGTCTTTAGAAGATGACTTTAGTATGGACACTTCAGAAGGCGATGTTTCTTTTGAGGATGATACACTTGCAAGTGATTCTCTTGCTATGGGCGATGATAGTATTTCAAGTGACTCTTTAGGAATGGAAGAAGAGTCGTTTTCAACGGACCTTCCAGATTTAGGAGACGATACCTTTGCAAACGAATCCCTAGATTTAGGAGAAGACTCCTTTTCGACTGATTCTCTCGACCTTGGCACAGGAGACTTTTCTTCTGATTCGATGGATTTAAGTGATGATTCCTTTTCAAGTGATTCTTTGGATCTAAGCGAGCCGGCATCTACTGATAGCATTGACTTTAACGAAGACTTTGACCTAGGAACAAACGAAGGAGCAGCTTTTGGTAGCGATGATGAAATGTCTTTTGCAGATGACTTTGATTTAGGGGAAGAACCTGCTTCAGAGCCATCCTTCAGCTCACCAGCAAGCGATAATATTCAGTATGCAGAATTTGGTGAACAAACCAAAACAGACAACGCTTCTACATCTTTTATACCTCCATTATATGACAAAAAGCTGAAGGATGATATACAAAAAAAACGCTCTAGAAAAAAATATCCAGTAGCAATGATTATATGTGTGATATGTGCAATTATTTGTATTATTGCAGTAATTCTTGCGTTTGCCTTTGGCAGATGGCCAGGAGAAAGCCCTTCTGTCGTAAATAATGTTGTAACAGTTGAGCCACCTCAAGTTTTTGAACAAGAAAAAATAGAGGATATTAAAGCAGGAAAAGATGTTCCTCCACCTCCAACACCAGAAGAAAATACTATTGAAGTTGTAGTTGAAGAAGAAGTAGTTCCTGTAAAACCAGAGCCTGCACCAGAACTTAGAGGGGAAAGCATCAGTTATTTATTAACATGGGGAGATACTTTATGGGACTTAAGTGACACCTATTATAGAAATCCTTGGTTATATACAACAATTGCTGACGCGAACAATATTGAAAATCCTGATCAAATTATTGCTGGGACATACATAGATATTCCCCCTCAATAGGGTTTTTCCACTACAATGAATAGATTTTTAATACTTTTCTTTACGCTTTTTCTACTGTTTGGTTTGCTATCATGTGCAACAGGGGGCGAGCCAAATGATAATGCAGATGTATTTTTGCAAGGTGTTGATGCACTAGCAGAAGAAGACCTAAAAGCTGCAGTAGATTTTTTTTCTAAGTCAAGAGAAAAGAGCGGAACCTCAAGCGCCTCTCTTGCAACAGAAAAAATTCTTCCTCTTTATTACGAGCAGGAAAAATACGCACAATTATTGAAAATAACAAAAGAACTTCTCGATGAAGACAATGCTGAGATTAATGAAGTCCCGCACTATCAAGTAGATAGTAATTATTTATATAATTACTATCTACTTGCAATGATAGAGCTAGAAGAAGACGGCATTGATGCTGCTATACAACAATGGGTATCAAACTCGAGCCTTACAACACAACATTACAGCTTTTTTTCTAGTGAAACATTTGAACAATACAGTCAAGCAAATATACTTTCTGCAGAACTGGAAGAGCGTATAGCAATAAAAACTGCCATATATGAGAGAGATTATGGTTATGCTGTTCGACTTATCGTTAATGCACCTTCTTTTGATAGAGAAAAACCAGAGCAGTATTTAAAAAACTTAGATTCTCGGTATTTATCAGATATCGGAAAAGCTTTTTTATATGGAACAACTGATAATATCTTTTTTGCACGCGCTCTTGAAGAAGCTTCACTATCGTATAATGCTAAGAGTACCGAGGCTTTTATGTGCCATTTTTATGCAGGAAGGCTATATAAAAAAGAAGGAGTTTTATACACTTCTGATGCACTGAATGCCTTTGAGTTAGCAATGGAAGCCTCCGTTGAAGAAATAGATTTTGATACAGCTCTTTGGTATTACCTTTCAGCAACAAGGGAAACTTCATCAAGAACGGCCATAACCGTTTTGCAAGAATATGCACCTATCTGGAATGACCCGTACTACTTTGATGATTTTTTAGAGGCCTTGGCATTCCAACTATTAGATAATGAAAACTACAAAGGCTTTGCGGCTCTTTATGAGTATATTACGCCATATGCTTCTCCAGAAAGTGTATCTAAATATGCTTATATTACAGCAGTGCTTATAGAAGAAGATTATATTACGGTTGAAGGAGATAGCAAACAAAATGCTATAAAGGAAGCCCTCAAAACAGCATATAATGCACAAGAAGGAAGTTTATATTATAGAATGATGGCTTCCGTTAAACTAGAAGTATCTACAAATACCGTTCTAAAAGATTTGTTAGAGAGAGAAAATATAAAAGAGTCTAATGACACAGAATTTGAGTATATTCTTAGTGAGCTTGCTAGGCGGGGTTACATAGAAGAGGCATATTCAGCCTATGTAAAAAACAGCCATCTCGTAAGTCTTGATGCAGCTTCATCTTTGAGTAGATCTCTTTCACTTGCAAATAATCCTTCTATTGATAATAATTATGCAGATAATTTTTATCCGGAGTCCTTACGTCTTGCTTCTCAAGCCTTTAATCAAAGTGCAAAAGATATTCCCCAGAGCGAAATGGAGTTGTTGTTTCCACGATATTACACAGAGTTTGTAGTTCAATCCTCAGAAGTTTATGATATAGAAGAATTTCTAATTTACGCAATAATGCGTAGCGAAAGTTTTTTTGACCACGATGTAATGTCATGGGCTGGAGCAATTGGTTTAACGCAGTTAATGCCAACCACTGCAGGAGATGTAGCGAGAAAATTAAAAGTAAGAGACTATGATTTACACAATGCCCGACAAAACATTGACTTTGGAATGTTTTACTTCGATGAGCTTATTCCGCGAGAAGGCGTAGATAATTCTATTTTAAGGGCTTTATTTTCGTATAATGCAGGGATTACAAATGTTAGACGGTGGAACAGACAATTCCCAGAATTACTTGATAAGCCAGATCTTTTTTTAGAAAAGATACCTTTTGCCGAAACAAGAGAATATGGAAGAAAGATTTTATCAGCTGCCGTAATGTATGGGGTATTGTACTACGACATGGAAGTATCTGAAGTAGTACAAGCTATTATGAATTAGAGATTTTGCAAAGGAAGAGGCGCTTCTTTTAATAAATATTCATGAATTTGGTCTTCTTCATGCATAATAGCCCAAGTAAAGGCATTCCTTCCTTCAGTATCTTTAGCATAAGGGTCAGCTCCTTGTTGTATTAAAAACTGTACCATTTCTATGCTTCCGCTTTGCACTGCATATATTAAAGTTGTTTCTTCTCTGTAATTTGCAAAATTAACGTCTAATCCTTTTTCAAGAAGAAATTTTACATTTTCAATGCTTCCATTTAATATTGCCCACATAAGAGCATTGTCTCCATCCTGATCTAAAGCGTGAAGATCAGCTCCTTTATCTAATAAGTAGGTAATAATATTGCTACTGTTAGCAGAAGAAGAAGCAAGCATTAAGGGAGTATACTCTGAATTATTTCTGCTATTTGGGTTTGCACCTTTTTCAATTAAATATATACTTGCTTCGTATGAGTCCATCCAAAAAGACCACATAAGAGGATTATCACCATTCTCATCAACTGCGTGTATATCGGCTCCATTTTGTAAAAGGCATTCTAAAACATCTATGTAACCATATTCTGCGGCAACCATCAGAGGTGTTTGATCATAATCATTGCGAGCTTCAATGTCCACTCCTTCGTCTAAAAGTGTTGTTATTGTATCAATTTCTTGAAAGTCAATAGCGCTAAAAAGTTTAGCAATCTCTGGAGAGTAGGGAGTGTAACTGTCATCAGAGCTTTCAAGGCCTAAGCCTTCAAGATATTTTATAACATTATTGCTTGCATCTCGTAAATAGGCTATATCAAGTGCGTTGTCCCCGTCTATATCTTCTACAAAAACATCTGCTCCTTTTGAAACTAAAAAAGTAAGCATGTCTACATCATCTGCATAAATTGCCGCAAAAAATGCTGTTCCCCCATAATTATTGTGCATATTAATATCTAGCCCTAAGTTTAGTAAAAACTCAGCTCCGTCAATATTAGCACCATTTGCAGCCCAACTAAGCGCGTTGTCTCCGTCGCTATCTAATGCTTGTGCGTTAGAGCCCTCTTCTAAAAGATATTCTAAAAAAATTTTACCGCTTGATTTTGCAAAAAGCATTAATGGAGTGTAACCATAATAATTATAAAAATTTACTTCCGCCCCGTTTTCGATTAAAAGTTTTGCTACCTCTTCTGCTCCATAATATGCAGCCCACATCAAGGCTGTATCACCTTCATAATCGATTGCATGAATATCTGCACCATTGTCGAGAAGAAACTGTACCATCTCTATATAGTTTTCTCCTGCAGCAGCCATTAAGGCACTTTTCCCATTACTATCTTGAAAATTTATATCGTGTCCATTTTCTAAGAGGCTTTTAGCTTCTTCTATTTCATTAAACTCAGCCGCAACCAATAAAGGGTCTACTTCAATACTCGAATTACCGCTTGAAGTTTTAAGCCCAAGTGAAGTTAAATATGTTGCAATTTCATCAAAGCCTTCATACTCTGCTATATCTAATGCATTGTCTCCCCAATAATCGGTAGCAAAAATATCGATGTTGGAGTTGGCAAAATATTCAACGAGTTCTTCATTTCCTGAATACACAGCTTTCATTAAAAGAGTTTCTTCATCATCGTTTACTTTAAGAATATTTGCGCCATTTTCAATGAGGTAGTAGGCAATTTCTGCATGTCCTTCTTCTACAGCCCAAAAAAGCGCTGTTTCGCTATCCCAGTCGTGTAAATTAACATCTGCACCCCTTTCAACTAAATAGGTAACGATATGCATATGCCCATTTTCTGAAGCAAACATTAGGGGTGTTTCCCCATAACTTGTTTGCGCATTTATAGATTCGCCATTTTCTATTTCACGTTTAACACCGTTTAAGTTTCCGTTTTCTGCATGTTCAAAAATATCTGCAAAGAGTGTTGTAGAAAAAAGTGCAAAAGCACAAAGTAGTAGTAATTTTTTCATTTTGGTTTTCCTTTTGAGTAAGTATAACAAGACTGAGAGAAATTTACAATAAGAGTTATGCGTTAGATTAGGATTCTTAACAGAAGTTTCTCGTCATTTCGACCTAGTGGAGAAATCTCATTTGTAAACAAAAATTTTGGATTTTCTAAAGGGCGCTTTTGTAGAAAAATTTCAAACTAGTCTAAAATGTATAAATATGGTATAATAAATGTAGGAGAAACTATGCTTGTTTATCATGGAAGCAATGTTGAAGTTATAAAACCAATTATTTTGAAAAAAAACTCATTACTTGATTTTGGACAGGGCTTTTACACAACTACTAATGAAGAGCAATCAAAAGAGTTTGCTACTAAGGTTGTGCAACGGAGAAAAGAAGGTGTTGCAATAGTAAGTTGTTATGAATTTGATGAAGTTGCTTTAAGAAAAGAAAAAGTTCTTTCTTTTGATACGGTAAGTGGCGAGTGGCTTGATTTTGTTTCTGCAAATAGAAGAGGTGTTTACGAGGGTGAACTCTATGATTTTGTCTACGGACCGGTTGCAAATGATGATGTTTTTAGAACAATAGCACTTTATATTGGCGGAGCACTGGATCAAGAAAGCACTTTAAAGCAATTAAAAATAAAAGAGCTTTTTAATCAATTAGTTTTTTGCACCGATAAAGCTCTTTCATATATAACATTTATAAAATCGGAGGTGGTAAAATGAATGAAGAGCAATTTAACGCGATGCTTGCAACCATTTTTGTTCCACCTGTAGTAGAGCATATTGCAACACATTATGGGCTTGATGAAATTACCGCAACAGAACTTTTTTACACTTCTCAAGTTTTTGAAGCCCTTTCAGATGAAGACTTAAAGGTATGGCACTATAGCCCGCTACTTTTATTTGAAATGTTTAAGGAAGAAAAAGAAACAGGCTCTTTTACCTATCCTGAAGAGGGCTTATTAGCATGAGTAAACAAGGTGTTTTTTTAGTATATTGCGTTGAGCGTTACAGACAAATTAAAAACTTATCGGGAAAAGAAGTTGTAGACTTGTTTAAAAAATATGCAGTAATGCAATTTATAATGGATTTTTACGAGCCTTTACACATTACAGGCGACTTACACATAGCACAAGAAATAGACGAATACATAGAAGAAAAAGTACAAGAAGTTTCCTAAAAACCTCTTGCCGTTTTCTTAAAATTTTAGTAAATTTACGGTACTAACTTA
>CAYJFX010000037.1:12734-18649 GCA_964369735.1 uncultured Treponemataceae bacterium | reverse complement strand
CCCTGGACCCCGAGATTACAAATCACGTGCTCTGGCCAGCTGAGCTAAGTTGGCATAACTTCAAATATATTACAATATTAAAAAAAAAAGGTCAAGTACCTGCAAGCTTTTATTTTTAAATAAGTGATAAAAAAAGTGGTATATATTTTTCTCTAATTATTTTATCCCACGAATATTCTTCAAAAACATAATTTGATGCTTTTACAACAATTTCTAGTAAGCTTTCTTTGTCTGTTTTTTTTCTGTCAATTAACTCATTCAGTAAATATGAAAGTGTAACTGCATCATTCTTTTTATAGAGAAACCCCGTTTTGTTGTCTATTATTTTATTTAGACCGCCGCAGGCATGTGCTACAGGAATAGCTCCATATATCTGAGCAATAAAGTCTTGTAAACCACATGGTTCAAAAAAGCTAGGCAAAACAAGAAAATCACTTACTGCTATGCACAGCCTAGACAAGGCTTTATCATATCCTTGAAAGTAAAGATACTTTCCAAAGTACTCGTGAGCCATATGTATGTTGGCCTTTTCAAAATCACTTGTTCCCTGACCAATAACTATAAATCGGGCATTTTCTCTAGATTCAAGAATAAGTTTAGCTGCTTCAACGAGCACCTCAATTCCTTTTTGATGAACTAACCTTCCATGAAAAGAAAAGTAGACTGACTCTTCACTTGTATTTTCGTTTGAAAGTATCCCGTGTTGAATTACTCTATCAATTTTCTTTGCTTCATCACGAGTATGCACTGTATTATAAGTGGATAAAAAATAGTCTAAACATTTCTTTTTGCCTACAAGATCCGCTTTTAATGGGTTAAAAGAAAAAGGAATTTTCGATTTTTCAGCATTTTCTGGGTTATAGTAACTATAGTCAATACCATTCGTTATACCAATGATTTTAAATGCGCGTTTTGAAAATTCTATGCAAATATCAGAACAGTATGCATTGTCAGGGCTGAGCAGTTCTTCGGCATACCATGGAGATACAGTTGTAAATGATGCATGCTCTTGTGAGAGCAAAAACGGCTCAGGCTTTCCCTCAACACAGTAATTTTCTAGCTTATTTTTATCAATGTTTAGTAACATGCTTGCGCTAGTTAAAGACTCACACTGATCTCTATAAACTGTCCCTGCGTTATGAATAGTAATTACAAATTTAGTATTTTTATAATACTCTTTAAACTCTTTATAGTGGTTTATTAAAAATGGAATTAAAGCAGTATGTGAATCTTGACAGTGTAAAACATCAGGTCTTTCTCCTGAAATTATGCCAAATTCTATTACTGATTTTTGGAATAATATACTAATAATATTTGCATCAATGTGCCCTTCACCACTCTTTTGATTTGGATATAAGGCCTCTTCTAGTCGAGTGTAAGTGTACACTCCCATTTTTGATGTAAAGCTTGCATTTACAATGAATACAATCCGAATGCCATTAAAGTAGCCTTGAGAAAATACAACTCGGTATAACTTATCACCTACTTCGATTTCTATACTTGTATTTTCAATAATATCAAAGTCAATTACGCTCGAAACCGCTGTACAGCCGTATAATGGCATTATAACTGTAACAGGCCAGCCTACTCTATTAAAACCTTCAGCCAGTGAACGCACAACATTTTTTACCCCACCTGCTTCAGCTAGACCTGCGTATTCACGAGCTATAATCCAATAATTCTTTTCCATGCAGTGCTAGCCCTTTTTTGCAAAGTCAGGACGCAATACTTCTGCACCACCTCCATATACATGAAGAGGTTTTTCATCTAAGTAGGCTGTAATCAATACTCTAATGGTTCTTGGTAGTGAGTTCTCTACTTGAGGCTCACAAGAGCAAAAAAGGGCCGTATTTAGACAAAGTCCTTCCTTTCGAAGTGCAGCTGCTGGGTTTAGAACATCTAAATCATTAGTCATTGTAAAATGTATTGACACTATATCATCTTCTAACAAATTATTTTTTTCTAGGATCAGAGTAAGCATGCTTTTAACATCGCTTCTTATACTTTCATGTGAGTTTTTAGTGCACCATGCACCTCTTATACCATATAGTCTTTTATTCATATCGTTTTCCTTATAAATAAACAGTTTTTTAATATATTAGTTACATAAAATATATCAATTTGAAAAAAAATGTAAAATGTTACTAAAAACAAAAAGAAATAAAGAAACAATTGCATAAACTATGTATAGCAATAAATACTTTATATAATATACTGATTTTGTTACGATTAATGACTTGATGACTATAGAAAAGCCAATAAGCAACGTAAAAAGCAAAAAAATACTAATTATTGAAATAATCAAAAGTAAAAGACGCTGATTATCATCTAAAAAGTTTTGCCAGTTACCACTAATGTAGATGGTAAAAATAACAAGAGCAAAAGAAAATAAAAATAACAAAAATCTGTTAATCAATGAAAAAAGAGGTGTTTTTTTATTGGTTTTTTGTTTTGATATCACTTGCAATGTTTCCTCATTAAGTTATATACTACAATGTATAAGTAACAATTGCAAGGAGAATGTATGAAAAAATTTATTATATCTGTTATTATATTGCTTGTTTTTGCATCTGCTATATTTGTTTTAGGTTGGTTAGAAATTTTTGTGCCGGTTGATAAAGTCGGAATTTTAGTTTCTAAAACTAGTGGTGTAAGTCATGAAATAATTAAGCCTGGCAATTTTACATGGAGTTGGGAGCGCATTATTCCAACTAATTCTAAAATTAGAATTTTTTCCGCAGTCCCGCAAACAATTACAAAAGATATTCGTGGCAGCCTTCCCTCTGCAGAACTTTATAAAAACATGATAGATGGTAACCCAGACTTTTCATACAATTTTTCAGTAAAAATCATTATGTCAATAAAAGAGAGTGAGCTACCTGCTTTTGTTGAAAAAACTGGTGCCGAAGATGAGGATATTTTAACAGAATATTTAAGCTCACAAGCTGATTCTATTGCACGAGCTACTGTTCAGTACATACTAGAAGAGTCAGTGTTAAATAGCAGTTTTGTAGTAGAGGCCAGCTTAACAGACACGGAATTGATAGATGGTATTAATGCAGCAAATCGTTATGATGATTTAAGTATTATATCAATACAAATAAACAATGTAAGCATGCCTGATATTACAATGTACAACCTTGCAAAAAACAGCTATGAAGCATATCAAATTGCAGTGGAAACTGCTTTAGAAAGTTCATTTGAATTAGAGGGTTTTGATGCTGCACAAGATTACCTTGAACTTGAACGTTTATCACGATTAGGACAAGTTTTAGCTGACTACCCACAGCTAATTGATTTTATGGCAGTTTCAAATGGAGAAATGAACTTTGAAGTTCCGAGCACACCACAAGTAAGCGATATTAGCCAATAAAATCTTTAATGAGGCGCTCAAAAGTCCATGAACTAATTTCGAGTCCATAAGACACTTGCTGAGTTTTTGGTGATACGATATATGTTGTATCAGCTTGATAGATTTGTAGTTCAATACTGTGTGAATCTTCATATTCAATAATTACTGAAGCTATATAGTTATTTTTGTGAATGTCTTGCACTTCAACAACCACAGAGGACTGAAGCGAATTGGCTGTGCCTACAGCATCTTCAAATGCTTCATCACCTCGAACTAAACTTACTCCCCTACTATTCGTAGTGTATTTAATCTCTGTTATTTGCTCATCTAGTCTGCCCTCCTTTAGTAAGTTTGCAATTAGAAAAGGGTCTATCCATGAAGATGGGGCTGTGTTCAAAAAAGAGTAATAGTCGTCATTGACAGCATAAACCGTTGAATTTTGAGAAGCTCTTACAAATCGTTTTGTACCGGTAAAATCTGTGCGTCCAAAAAACAGTCTTGAATAATCCTCTCGATGTACATTATTATTTGAAGAGAAAAGAACTTCTCTTTTTCTAACACTGTTTTCTTGTACTTCATAATCACTATAATTGTGAAGACTGTTCGAAACAGCTTGAGCTTGTACAGGCGTTGATGCATTTTTGATTAATTCATTAACTTTATGCATATTTACTGGAAAAGTAAGTCCCAAACTCTGTCCAATATAACCATACTCATGCCTAGATATTTCAAGTACCTCTGTGGGTTTTTCAATACTTATGTTAATAGAATCAACCAAAGAAATGTATCTAGGATTTAAGAGTACCGTTTCTTGCAAAACGATGTTTTTTCCTCTAGCAGAATAAATGTGCCCTACGAAAGCTGTTATAACGAGAATAATACTAAAAATATTAAGTACTAGCATTATACGTACTTTTTTGTTTATATTACTCATAGGTATTTTCCAAAACTAAGATTTTTTTATTTCTTCTTCGAATTATCTTAACACAAAAAAATGGAATAAAAGTAGCTATCAAGTACCACACAAAAAGAAAACTCATTGAATAGTTTTTTGTAAATAAAAACTGTCTAGCATCATCTATTTTAGTTAAAGTATAATCAAAATTCGATTTATTTTTAAGAATAATTAGTTCATAATTTTCTTGCAAAAATAAGAGCGAATTTATGAGAAAATCAAAATTTCTAAATATAAATGCTTGGTTAATATAAGATAATCCACGAGATAAAAAATACTGATCTGAAACAACAACAAGAGAATTTGAATGTGTTGCGGCTATGGTATATTCATTTTTTGTGCTGTTATCGATTGTGTTATTTTCATCGAAAAATGGATTTGTAATAAAGGATTGACCTGTTTGCTCATAAAGTATTGAATTAGGCTGTTGAAGCCATGAGTTAGATGATGTATGTGCAATTTGCGCTGTATTTGTAACTGTTATTGGAGTCGGCCAAAGTAAGCTTAATCCTTTAAAACTCCTACCAAGAATACTTTCATCGTTTTTCTGTTGCATTGATACATCTATGAAAAAAGGATAAAGCATTTGAGTCGTTTCACCACTATTGGATTGTAATCGTGTCTCTAAACTACGCACATCATGAATAAGGGCTGCATCTATGTTTATTCCATAGTTTTCTAGCATCGAAAACAGTCCGCCATCAGAACTAAAAGAGTATTCTGCTGTCCATGTATCTAAGTCAATATCAATTGGTGATGCTGCTATAAATACTTTTCCTCCAATTGTGATATATGAATTTATTGCTTGTACATGCTCCTCTGTTAGACTTGATGAACCTAGTATAATTAAAGGCGTTTTTGTATCAAGACTTGATACTTGTAATATTTCATGTAAACTCAATTCTCTTATTGTATAACCTGAGTTCTCAAGTATCGGAACAACTAATGGGTAGTCAAATTGCAAAGATAGGTCATTTCCTATGAGTATAAATGCTGACCTAAAAAAACTATCTGTTAAAGACTGCAGTCGACCTGCAATTTCAAATTCGAGACTTGTAGTATCTAAAATAAAAGGAATTACCTCCGTTTTATTTTTATACTCAAAAATAATTGCAGAATAGGCTTGTATAACACTAGACCTGCTTTCAATGATGCTCGGTATGCTCTGTTCTATAACTCCTTGCGATTTGAGCAGCGATTTAATTGACTCACTATTTGGTTCTATAATCTGCAAACTTACATTACTAGACTCATTTGAATACTCATACAGAAAATCTTCAATGTCACGAATATGTGGATAAGATTCCTTTAGATCATTCGATAGGTAATATGAAATTCTAAGTGGTGAATCTAATTCTTCAATTATTTTTTTTGAATACTCTGATAAGCTAAAACGCTTATTTTGAGTAATATCTATTCGTTGATAAAAAATCTGTGAGTTTATTAATAGTAAGCAAAGAAAAACAAAACCTGAAATAAAAAATCTTTTTAGTAAAGTTTTATTGTTATTTAATACTTTTTTTCCATATTTTTTGTGTTCCAGATAAAATTGAGAACTACCTAAAAACACTACAGTGGTAATAATAAAAAATAACACAGAACGAGAAT
>CAYJFX010000037.1:8165-12724 GCA_964369735.1 uncultured Treponemataceae bacterium | reverse complement strand
AAGGGCTGAAAGTTCCATGAAAAGGAGAAAATCCTTGCTACAGATGAAAGAGTATTATTAAAATTCACTTGAGCTATATAGCCATTCAGTGAAAATATAGCTAATATTAGTGAAGTAAGAAAAAATGATGATGCTCCACTCTTGAAAACCAAGGCACATAATTGGCCAAAGGCACAAACTGATAAAGCGAATAATAGTATTCCTAGGATAGAACTAATGAAAATTTCTAATTCAATATTACCAAACAAGGCTACAACAACTACAAATGATAAGCTGACAAAAAAATAGAAAGTAAAAACTATTACTGTCGCTATCCATTTTGCTATAACCATGTATAAAGATGAAACTGGCAGTGTCGAATCTACGTCGTTTTTTGTCCATAAGCTCATGGTAAGTGAAGGTACTACTAATATTGCGCTTAAGGGGATAAACTCAAAATAGTATCTTAAATCGCTACTTCCTAAGCCTATCACAAAAAAAGTATTAAAGTAAAAAAAATATATAGATGTAGCAAACAAAAAAAAGAGTGAAGATACATACATGGATGTACTTAAACAAAGTGTAAATAATTCTTTTTTTACCAATGTTATGATAGTATTAGACTTCATGATTGTAACCTTTTATATTACGGTTTGATATAAGTGATAAAAATGCTTTTTCGATACTGGTGGTATGGCTTCTTTTACAAATATCACTTTCACTTCCGAATTCAATTAGCTCGCCTTCATGAATAATTGCAATTGAACTGCAAAGCGCTTCGATTTCTTGCATAATATGTGTAGAAATGAGTATTGTTGTATTAATACTCAGTTTTTTAATTAAAGAACGTAATTCCATAATTTGTCTCGGGTCCAAGCCGGAAGTAGGTTCATCTAAAAGTAATATAGGTGGATTGTGTAACATTGCTTTTGCCAGTGCCAGTCTCTGCTTATATCCTTTTGAAAGTGTTTTAACTAGCTTATACATAACCTCTTTTAGGGAGCACATATCTATAACTTTGTTAATCCTATCAAAAAGATCCTTTTTCTGTTTTCTATCTAAAAGAACTTGTGCTTCAAAATGCAAGCATTCATATACGGTAAAGTCTGGTAAAAAAACATCATAATCCAACAAGCAGCCGATATGAGACTTGTAGATAAAAGGTTCTGTATGAACATCAAAACCATTTACGGTTATTGAACCTGAGTCAACATAATGTATTCCTGCGATAGCTTTTAATAACGTTGTTTTTCCAGCTCCATTCAATCCAACTAATCCAGTAATAGTATTCTTAGGTATTGTTAATGAAATATTGTGCACTGCAAGAGCCTGATCATATGACTTTTTTACATTTTTTAATTCAATCAAGTGAATCCCTTTATTTTAATTTAAAGCTATTAAACGTAGTAATAATATAAAAATTACAGACAAAAATCAACTAAAAAAATCCCCTTTAATGTTTGCACAAAAAAGGGGAAAAGGAAGAGGAGGTAAGAAAATTAAAACATGTACAGTGGTTATGAGGATGTTATCTGTACAATGCTTACCTACTAACTATACAACAACTCTAATAAAAAATGGTTACAAAAAAAAACAGAATTTATAATATATTTATAATGATTATAATAATCACTAAAATATCACTTATTTAGTGTTTTTTTAAGCATTTTTTACAGTTTTACACTATGAAACTGTAGAATCTTATAAAAATTTGTGTTATAATTATAAATATGAAAGAGAATAAGAAAGCACGATTTTTTTGCGAATCTTGCGACACAGAAGTAGTAGGCGATGCAAAATTCTGCCCTACTTGCGGACGATTTTTTTCATCTGTAAGGTGTCCAGCATGCGAATTAACAGGCGAACATTACCATTTTGAAAATGGTTGTCCAGCTTGTGGTTATGCAATGGATGGCTCACCTTTTGATACAAGTTTAACTCCTGCACAGCGCAGAAAAGCTTTTAAAAAAGAACAAAATGATATTAACAAAAAGAATAGAGCCAAAGGTGCAACTCCTTATCATTTAAGTGCCGCCCCAAAAACGAGAACAAGTGATGACCCACTGCCTATTTGGATTTATGCCCTATGTATTGTACTATTGGGAATTGTCCTTATGGTTGTATTTACATTTCTAGGATAAAAATCAAAGATATATTCTTTTGACGCGTGGTGCAATCATACACAAAACTTCATAAGGAATCGTTTCAATTGAATTAGCAATATCCATGGCTGTATTGCAATTTTCGTGTGGACCAAAAATAATTGCTTCATCCCATCTATTTACTTTACCCTCGTTTGTTATTTCAATAACGCATTGATCCATACAGATACGCCCGATAATAGGATATTTCACTTTATTGATTGTAACACAACCTTTGTTTGAAAGTCGCCTGTTATAACCATCTCCATAGCCCATAGAAAGGGTTGCAATTATAGTATTATTTTTTGCCTTCCACATTCTGCCATATGAGACACTGTCACCTGCATGAATACTCTTTGTTGAAACAACATATGAAACAAGTTCCATTACAGGTTTAAAAACTGGATAATTCTTATTTGAAAAATATTCTTGTAGTTCAAAACTGGGAAAATACCCATAGGTTAAAATGCCTGGTCGAATCATATCAAAGTGCGCATTCTTATGTAAAAGAATGCCACCTGATGCCGAGCAATGTAGCATTCCCGGCTCAATAGAATTTTCCCTTAGTGAAATAATGACATTGTTAAAGATTTCTATCTGTCGCTCTGTAAATGTAAAATTTTCTGCCAAAAGTGAGTCAGAAACTGAAAGATGGGTGCACGTTCCTTCAATGTATAGAACTTTAGAATTTTTTATATGTTTTGCTAAGTTTACCGCGTCCTTTTCTAATACTCCATACCGGGCCATACCTGTGTCCACTTTAATGTGCACTGGAAAACTTTTAATATTATGCTTTAACACTGAATTGATAAGTAAAGTTGTAAAATCAATGTCGGCAACTAAAGGTGTAAGTGCATTCGTAACTAAGGTATCTATTTCACTGTAGTGACAAAGGCTAAGTAATAAAATTGGTTCAATAATGCCTGCTTTTCGTAATTCTACACCTTCTTCGACTGTAGCTACAGAGAGATATTCAACACCAAGCTCTACTGCTTTTTTTGCAATACTAACAGCTCCATGCCCGTACGCATTTGCTTTAACAGCTATACAAATCTTTTTATTCTGTGCACAATTTTTAATTTCTTTTAGATTATGTGCAAAATTATCTAAATAAATTCGAGCAAGTGCTTTTCCCATTAGAACGATTCTCCTATAGTTATACAATAATAGTCTAAATATGCTAATAATGCAAGATAGTATATACTTATATAATTTTCAGATTTTTGTTATAATGTATAAATGATACCATATGATTTAGTAATAATTGGTGGCGGCGTAGCAGGCTATTTTGCAAGTATAATGCTTTTAGAATATAACGCAGATATTAAAATTTTGCTTATAGAAAAAAAAGCCACGCCACTTCAAAAGCTTTTAACAACAGGTAATGGAGCTTGCAATTTTACACATAGTGGAACCATTGAAGAGTTTTTGAATAGATATGGCAGGAATGGAAAGTTTTTGAGAAATGCATTTTACCATTTTTTTAATGATGACATTGTTTCTTTTTTTGAAGAAAATGGCATAAAAACGATATGTAGAGATGATGGGAAGTTTTTTCCAAAATCAATGAAAGCTATAGATATAAGAGATTTATTTATTCATAAAACAGAGAAAGTATCTATAGTGCTTAATTCTGCTGTAAAAGAAATAAAAAAAGATGGTGAAACATACATAGTATTAACCGAAAAAAGTGAATATAGGGCAAACAAGGTTTTAATTACCACGGGGGGGAAAAGTCTTCCTAAAACGGGCTCAACAGGAGATGGTTACAATTTTGCTAGTAGCGTTGGGCACTCAATTGTGAAAACAAAGCCTTCTCTCGCAAGTATATACTGTGCAGAGCATAAACTAGCTGATTTTTCTGGAATTGCATTTCCCTCCTGCTCTATTAAGCATATTAAGAATAATAAAACAACTACATATTCAGGCTCACTTTTAATAACACATAAGGGTTTTTCTGGTCCCTTAATTATTGATAATTCACGAGATTTTAATACAGGTGATATAGTATCCATTTCTTTTATAAGTGATAAGCATACTACGATTCATGATTATTTTTTCAAAAATAAAAATGATACTATTTTCTCTATACTAAGAAAATATGATATACCAAAAAAAATGATTCATTTTTTTTGTAATGCTTCCAACATTGACCCTAATAAAAATATTTGTGAAATATCAAATAAATGCATTAATTCTCTTCTAGAACAGCTGTTATCATTTACTATTACAATCTCAAACGTTGAAAGCTTTGATACTTGTATGTGCACAACTGGCGGTATTTCACTAAAAGAAATAAATCCCAAGACGTTTGAATCAAAAAAAACAAGTGGATTATACTTTTTAGGTGAAGTATTAGACATTGATGGTGATTCTGGTGGCTATAATTTGCAAGCAATTTGGTCTGAGTGTGCACTTTTTGCAAATGAGTATTCTTAC
>CAYJFX010000037.1:0-8155 GCA_964369735.1 uncultured Treponemataceae bacterium | reverse complement strand
AATATGTATATACTGTAAATGCAGCATGTAGGGAGTGAAAAAATGATTTATACAGATACAAGAGATAATAGTGTCCAAACAGATTTGAGAACAGCTGTTTTAAATGGGATGAGTGCTCAAACAGGTGGACTGTATGTGCCTACCTCTTATCCAAGGTTAAGTAATTCAATTTTAGAAAAAACAGTTCCACCTTCATTTAGAGACATATCATTTGAAATGGCACGATTATATTGCGCCGATGCTGTTAGTGATGAAAAATTACAAGAAATTATTATTAATTGTTACCCGTTCAATGTGCCAGTGACCCAGGTTGACCCTGTAACCTATGTATTAGAATTATTTCATGGACCCACTTGTGCATTTAAAGATATAGGGGCACGATTTATGGCACAGCTAATGGCATATTTTAATGAGGATGAAAAAAAGAATCTTCACATCTTAGTTGCGACCTCTGGAGACACAGGAAGTGCAGTTGGAAGTGCGTTTTTAAATCTTCAGGGTATTGATGTTACCATTCTATATCCAAAGGGAAAAATTAGTCCTCTACAAGAAAAGCAGCTTTCAACTTTTACTGGTAATGTGCGTGCATTATCAGTTGATGGAACTTTTGATGACTGCCAACGACTTGTTAAAAAAGCATTTACCGACGAGACAATTAGAAAAAAGTTAAGACTCTCATCTGCAAATTCAATTAATATATCAAGATTATTACCGCAAAGTTTTTATTATATGTACTCTTCCCTTTTAGTTAAATCACGAAGTTGGCATAATAACAAAATAGAAGATCCTGCAATAATAGTAACTGTTCCTTCTGGAAATTTTGGTAATTTAACTTCTGGACTCATAGCACAGAAAATGGGAGCTCCAATCGAAGGATTTATAGCAGCAACAAATGCAAATAAAACAATCCCTGACTGGCTCTATTCAGGTTCATATGAGCCACGACCATCAATTGCCACTTTAGCAAATGCAATGGATGTTGGGGCTCCAAGTAATTTTGAAAGAATGATGTCAATGTACTCTCATTATGAGTTAAAAGATATTATGGCAGGTTATTGGACTGATGATAAAGGGATTTGCGATGGCATTTCAAATCATCTAGAAAGAACTGGCTGTATTATAGACCCTCATGGTGCAATAGCATGGAAAGCTTGGCAAGAAATACGCAAAGGTGGTATATTATCGCTTATGTCAGGATTTCAAAATTCATCAGAGGAGCCAGGAATTACAAACAGTATTCCAAAGTGGGCTGATGCAGTAGTTGATAATAAAGCAGTAGGAATTATACTAGGAACTGCGCATCCAGCAAAATTTAGTGAAATTGTAAAAGAGGCTACTGGTAGAGAACCACCACTTCCAGATAGATTAGAAAAGGTAATGATGCTAAAAGACAATTCAATACCAATGAAAAATGATTATATTGCGTTTAAAGAGTGGTTACTTGAAACACTTAAGTAGGGAGATTGTGATATGTTTGTTACGTGTTTAGACCTTGAAGGCGTACTTGTTCCTGAAATATGGATAGCTGTAGCTGAAAAGACTGGTATTAAAGAGCTTCGATTAACAACAAGAGATATTAGTGATTATGATGTCTTAATGAAAAAGAGACTTCAGATTCTTGATGAAAATAAATTATGCTTAAAAGACATACAGAATGTTATTAAAACACTTGAACCCTTAGAAGGGGCTAAAGTGTTTTTAGATTCACTACGTCAAATCTGTCAAACAGTAATTCTATCAGATACATTTTCACAGTTTGCTCTGCCTTTGATGCAAAAACTAGATATGCCCACAATTTTTTGTAATGAGCTAGTTGTAAGCGATGATGATAAGGTTGTTGATTATGCTATGAGACAAAATAATGGCAAATACTTTGCAGTAAAAGGGTTTCAAAGTATGGGCTTATCTGTGATATCTGCAGGAGATTCGTTTAACGATTTAGAAATGATAAAACAAAGCGAGTATGGCTTTCTTTTCAAGGCACCAGAACACATTATTCAAGAGAATACCGGAATACAAAGTTTTACTGAATACAGTGAGTTGTTACAAACAGTACGAAACATCGTTTGCAAATAGTATTTTAGTCAACATCATATGCAATAAATCCTAGCGACAATATTTCGCTTTGCACTTGATTAAAGGTAGTAATATCTTGACCAACAGAAACAGCATATGCGTTCAAAAAATATGAATCAATAGTTGCACCTTCTTCATAATCATCATCCCCACTCGTAGGAAGTGCATAATCATCGTCATCAGGATTATATGTATCGTTAAAGTTAAAGAAGTCTTCATTAAAGCGTAAAGGTACAAAACCTGATACAGTACCAGATACACTCAAAAAGGCGCCTTTAATCGTATCATCAGCAGGTTGTATTATAATTCTACCCCCAGATGTATCAATTAAGGGGTTTTCACCACCACGAGTAGACTTTAACTTTTTATAGCCAAGGGAGATTATTTGCTTGTAGCCATTATTGTTATCGTCATCATTTGCATCATCAATTTGTGATGCATCTGATTGAAGGTCTTCTTGGTCAGTGTAAATTCGATAATACACATCTGTTCCTGAGCTCGTAAAAAATGCCGCAGTTAAGTCTTGTGCAGTAAATGAAAATTCTCTCTCTTGCGTAGGAATGCTCACAATATCACCGTTTGCAATATTGGGAGGGTCAGCATTACGAGGAGGGTCAATACTATAAAAGGTTTTTAAACCACATGAGGAAAGCATGAATACAGTAAAAAAAACTACTATGTTTCTATACACACTTGTACCTCATATGATTTTTTAACTAAAGGGCTTTATTCTCAGACTTTAGCACGATTAATCTACTTTTTGCTAGATTTGCCCATGAAGTTGATGGGAAATTATCATTTAGCTCTTGATAAGTATCTGCTGCAATTTGGTAATTACCGCGAGTATCTTCAATTCGACCTAAATTAAATAGGGCCCTAGCACTTAGTGAAAAATCTTCATAGTCTTTTAGCATAGTTAGATAATTAACAGCATTGTCGTATTCTGATAATTCTTCACTAGAAATTGCAGCATTATAAAGAGCTAATGGTGCTGTATATGCCACAGTGTCTGCCTCATAAGCTTGTATGTATAAATCTCGTGCGCTCGCCCAATTCTCTAAATCAAAATTAACATCAGCTGAAAATAGAAGGCTACGTACCTTAACGACACCCGAAGATTGCTCAGCTAGCGCAAGAGCTTCTTCTAATAGTGCAGATTGTTCATTGCTATACTCTTCTGAGCTATTATCCAAGGAATCATATCTAAATTCAATGGAATCTAAGGTATTGAGACCTTCTGCTGTCTTACTGTTTCCAATTGTAAAAACAACGCTTAATATAATTGCAACTACTATGAGAGCAACTAAAATAACTATAATTGGCCTACGTGCCTTTTCAATAAAAGAAATAACTTTGCTATTCTGTGCAAGCTTTTCATTTTTTTCCATATTAATTCTCCTATACTTTACGTACTTTTTTTTATATCTAATTCTGAAATCAATTTTGAAACATAGGTTCTTTGTACATCAAGTACTTTTGCAGTTTCAGTTTGATTCCATTTACACTGAGTAAGAATATGTGTTACATATCGTTTCTTGAAATTGTGTATTGCAACTTTCAATGAAGTATCATTAAAATCATACTCTTCTTTTTTTCCAATATTTAATCGTAAATCCATTTCTTGTATTGTTGGTGGTGTTCCAAGAACACAGGCCCTTTCGACCGAGTTTTCAAGCTCTCTAACATTTCCAGGCCATTGATACATTTTAAGTGCATTTAAAGCATCAACCGAAAATTCAGTAAAAAGCTTATTTGTTTCAATGCTAAATTTTTTCATAAAATAATTTGCCAGGAGTTCAATATCATCAATTCTGCTGCGTAGTGGTAAAACATTAATTGGCAAAACATTAAGTCTAAAAAACAAATCAGATCTAAAACAGCCTTGCTCTACCATTTCTTCAAGATCTCTATTTGTTGCAGCTATAATTCTAACATCAACATTTAATGTATCATTTGAACCGACTCTTTCAAATTGTTTAAACTGAATCACTCTTAAAAGCTTTGCTTGCAGATCTAATGATATTTCACCAATCTCGTCTAAAAAGATAGTGCCCTCATTTGCTAATTCAAAACGTCCAATTCGATTTGAGACCGCATCAGTAAATGCACCTCTTATATGTCCAAAAAGCTCACTTTCTAACAATTGAGCAGACAGTGCTGCACAGTTAACGCACACGAATGGTTTACTTGAACGCTCGCTTAGGCGATGAATTCTCTCTGCAACGAGCTCTTTACCTACACCGCTTTCGCCCTGAATTAGAACAGAAGCATTAGTATTAGCAACTTGATCTATAACCTTTAGTAGGTCTAATACCGCGGCACTATTTCCTACAAAATCATGAAAACTGTGTTCAGATGTTATAACAGATTTAAGCTCATGTACTTCATTTTTTGTTTTATGATAAATATCAGCATTTTTATATGCAATTCCAGCTTGTAAACAAAGTAACTCTAAAATCTCTAGGTCGCTTTTATCAAAAAGTTGGTTATCTGCTTTATTTAGTAGTTCAACTACACCAACGCACTTGTTATCAATTCGTAATGGTACTGCAATCATGTTTTTTGTTTTATACCCTGTCATATTTTGTATGGCAGAAAAAAACTGTGGATGTTTTTCAACGTCATCTATTAATATTGAACGATTTTCCTTAACTACAGAGCCTGCGATACTGTTTTTTGTTGAAACTGGTATAGATAAAACTTCGACACCCTTTGGTCCCAATGCTAAACGGAACTTAAGAGTGTCTTCGCTTTCAAGTAATAATAATGAAGATGATTCACAGCGTACCAAACGCATTGCAGATTCCAAAATGTATAACAATAAACTATCAACATCTTCATAGCTAGAGTTTAGCCTAGAATTGATGTCAACAAGTGTATTTAGTTTTTCTACATCAAAGGAATTCTGCAACATAAATAACTTTCCAAGAGCTCTAGTTATTCTTATTCTTTAGCATATCACCTAATGTAAAAGCTCCATCTGAACTATCATCTGTAGCTGACATGTAGTGTGACATTTCGCTTTGCTGTGCCTTTTTCTTAACCTCTTTTACAGAGAATGCAACTTTTTGCTTTTCTAAGTTGACTTCAACAACATACACACTTATTTTGTCACCAACTTTGTACTTTTGTACAGCATCTTCATATGACTCTTCTCTACTATCTGTTAAGTTAGATTTATTAATAAGTCCTTCAATACCACCATCTACACGTACAAAGAGACCAAAGTCAGTAATTGAAACAATCTCACCTTCAATGATTGAACCTGTAGGATGATCTTGGATAAATTGTTCCCAAGGATTGTCGCCTAAATGCTTTACACTTAGTCGCAGTCTGTGGTTTTCAGGGTCATTTTCAACAACTAAAACTTCAATTTCTTGGTCTACCGTTAAATCTGTTCTAGGGTGCTTTACTTTTTTAGTCCATGAAATGTCATCAACATGTAAAAATCCATCAATTCCATCTTCTAATTCTAAGAATGCACCAGCATTTGTTAATTTAACTACTTTACATGTTAATTTTGTATTAACTGGGTATTTTTCTCCAATGGTGTCCCACGGATTTTCTTGTACTTGTTTTAAACCTAAAGAAACACGTCCAGCTTGAATGTCGTATCCGAGTACCATACATTCAACTTCATCGCCTTGCTTTACAACATCACTTGGTTTATTGATTTTTCTAACCCAAGAAAACTCACTTATATGTACAAGCCCTTCAATTCCCTCTTCCAGTTCAATAAAAGCACCAAAATCGGCTAACTTTGTAACAGTACCTTTTACTATGTCTTCAACATGATACTTGCCTTCAAAATTTAGCCATGGATCTTCTGTAAAATGCTTAAGAGAAAGATTTATTCTTTTGTCTTCTGGATCAAGTCTAATTACTTTTAGTGTAATTTCTTGGCCTTTTTTTACAAAGTCTTTAGGACGTGTTACATGCCCCCAACTCATATCGTTGATGTGTAAGAGTCCATCAAAGCCACCTAAATCAATAAATGCACCAAAACTCGTAAAACTTTTTACAGATCCTGTTACAGTATCGCCAATTGCAATACTATCAAAAAATGTATTTCTATTAGAAGTAATTGATTCTTCGAGATAATTTCTTCTGTTTACGATAATGTTTGCTTTTCTATCAGTATAAAGTCTATCAATATAAAATAAGCTTTTTAATCCAACAAGTTTTTCAGGCTGTAATACTCTGTGCACATCAGCTTGACTTAATGGCAAAAATGCCCTAATTCCAGCGCCTAATAAAACTTCAAAGCCGCTCTTTACAGCCTTATCAATTGTTCCTTCAACAGGAGTTTTATCTGCAAAAGCTTGTTTTAAATTTTTCCAAATTTGAATACTTTCAGCTTTTTGTTTAGATACAATTAACTCACCATTTCTGGTTTCTTTTGTAATTAAAACAACACTAACTACATCACCAACATTTGGTATTTCCGCAAACTCCGATTTTGGAATTTTACCTTCCGACTTATAACCTACATCTACAAAAACATCGTCGGAGGTTACTTGAACAACATGCCCGTCAACAAGCTGCCCTTCTTCAAGTGTTTCTAACCCTTTGAGATACTTCTCTTGTAATTGTGTTTGAATGCTCGTTTCGGAGTTTTGAGTTTCATTCATTTCCACTTCCATTTCTTCCATAATAAACCCTTATATGTAAATTTTATTTAATATTATCTCACAAACTTGTTCGATGGTCAAGTACGTAGTGTCAATATATTGCGCATCTTTTGCAATTTTTAGTGAACCTTCTGCTTTGTTTTTATCTATCTCATCTCTTTCTATAATTGACTGCTTTATTTCTTCTAGTGTTTTTCCATCAGGTCTCTGAGTATGGCGCCTCTTTGCTTGTTCTTCAACCGATGCATCGAGATAAAATTTATAATCTGCATTTGGAAAAACTACAGTCGTCATATCTCGTCCTTCACAAACAAAGCTGATTTTCTTTGTAATTTCTTGCAATTTTTTATTTATAAGGTGTCTGAGTGGTACTATGCATGAAACTCTAGATGAATTTAAATCAATATCGCTTGAATGCAATAAGTGCTCCACGTCTTCACCATTTAATATTACATGTTCATTAACATAATCTAATGTTGTTTCTTCAATAAGATTTAAAACTGCAGCTTCATCACTTATTGAAATCTCTTCTCTTAGTACTGCTAAGGTACATGCTCTGTAAAAGCTACCAGAATTTAAGAATGAAATTTGAAGTTTTTTTGCAACTAGCTTTGCAACAGTACTTTTTCCTGTACCACTTGGACCATCAATCGCTACTACCACACGCTCACCTCTCAATTTTATCATTTAAAGAATGCTTCAATATCTTTTTTATGTATTTCTCTGTATCCGCCACTTGGCAAGTTTTCGAGCAACAAGTGCCCAATTCTAATTCTTGTTAATGACTTAATTCCAATATTATAGTGCTCAAAGATACGTCTGATTTCTCTATTCTTACCTTCAATTAAAATAAATTTAGCCTTTTTATTATTTACTAGCTCAGATTTGCGACACTTATAAAATATTCCATCAACTCGAATCCCTGATTGAAAAGACGTAATAAGATCCTTAGGGATTTGTGTACTTGTCTCGACTACATATTCCTTTTCGACTTGAGACGAAGGATGAGAGAGTTTTTGCATAAAATCTCCATCATTAGTAAAAATAATTAATCCTTGAGAAAACATATCTAGTCGACCTATGTTAAAGAGTCGTTCTGTAAAGTGTGGCTTTAATAAATCTGCTGCTACTTCTCTGTTTTTTTCATCAGAAAGGCTGCACACATAACCTGTTGGCTTATTTAATAGTACGTACCGCTTTTTTTCCTCAAGAGAAATTTCCTTATTGTCAACCATAACAATATCAGATAGGGATACCTTTGTGCCAAGGGAAGTAATTATTTCGCCATTAACTGAAACACGCCCATCTAAGATGTACGATTCAGAAGCTCGCCTACTTGCAACACCACAACGTGCTAAGTAAAGCTGTAAACGTATTGTATCATCTTGCAAGTTCAAATCTCTCACTTTCTGCTTCATCAAGTTTTGGTAGATCTGCAATACTATTAA
>CAYJFX010000036.1:0-18771 GCA_964369735.1 uncultured Treponemataceae bacterium | reverse complement strand
GTTTTTATTTTTTTAAGGGGGCTTGAAACGAAGTCGCGTAAATCGTACAGGACGTACGATTAGCGACGTAGGCGGCTTTTTGCGCCAAAACACGACGTTTTAAGCAAAAAGCAAGTCCCCTCATCTCCAACGTTTGAATAGCTTCCATGCTATTCAAACTAATCGAGTTTTAGCGGAGCTAAAACGTCGCTTCAGTTTCGTTCGACATCGTGTCGAACTATTTTTTTACCCAATTGATTTTATTTTTTTTAGGGGGGCTTTACTAGAATTTTTTCAAAAAAGCCTTTGTTCTTTCTTCTTGAGGGTTCCGGATAAGCTCTTCCGCACTGCCTTCCTCCACAATAATGCCACCATCCATAAAGATAATACGGTCGGCAAGGCTTGCAGCAAAGGCCATTTCATGAGTCACCACGGCCATTGTCATTTTTTCATCTGCGAGCTCGCGAATTACTTTTAGAATTTCAGCAGTAAGCTCTGGGTCAAGTGCGCTGGTAGGCTCATCAAAAAAGAGTACTTCTGGGTTTAATGCTAGCGCACGAGCTATTGAAACTCTCTGCTGTTGTCCGCCAGAAAGTTGGTAAGGGTAAGCTTCTTCTTTTTCGCAAAGGCCCATTTTTGCCAAAAGAACTTGAGCAGTTTCGCTCGCCTTATCTTTAGAAGTACCCAATACATGGATTTGCGCTTCGGTCAGATTTTGCATAACAGTGAAGTGAGGAAATAGATTAAAATTTTGAAATACCAATCCTGTTTTTAATCCAATTTTCTGCAAGGTTTTCTTGTCGGCATACAGAGGTCTACCATCTGCACTATTTTCTACCATCACATCACCACACACGCTGATTTTTCCAGCTGTAACCGTTTCCAACTGAGTTATACATCTCAAAAGCGTTGATTTGCCCGATCCGGAAGGTCCAATTATACCAAGAACCTCCCCCTTATGAATCGAAAGCGAAATATCCTTTAGTACTTCAACATGTCCAAAATTTTTTTTAGCATTTTCTACTACAACTATTTCGTGGTGTTTCATCTGTTTACCCTAGCCCTTATAGTAATCAAGTTTTTTCTCCAAACGCATAAAAACAGTAGAAAAAAACCAATTCATAATAAAATAAAAAATACCTGCAACAAAAATTGGCATTGTAGAAAACTCTCTACTTGCTGCATTTTGTGCAATACGGAAAAGCTCTGCTACTCCAATTACTTGAGCTAAAGCAGTATCTTTCACAAGGGTGTTTACTTCATTTCCGAGCATCGGTAAAATACGTTTAAATACTTGCGGAAGGATTATTCTAAAGAATGTTTGCATTTTTGTAAAACCCAAAACCTTAGAAGCTTCATATTGTCCCTTGGGAATTGACTCAATCCCACCTCTATATATTTCTGCAAAGTATGCAGCATAATTGATAGAAAACGCAACAATTACCGCAGTATAGCGGTCATAAGACAGCTTAAACAGATAATACGGTGCAAAATATACAAAGATAATTTGCAAAATAAGAGGAGTCCCTCGCGTAATCAACATGAAGAGGTTGGCAACTCCACTTACAACCTTATTTTTTGACATGCGAGCCGCAGCCACAGGAAAACCCAATGGAAGCGAAAACAGTAGCGTAAAAAAGAAAATTGAAAGTGATGTAAGACTCCCTTTTGCCATTGTAAGAAGCAATTGCAAAAATTCCGTATTATCCATATATATACTGCCTTATAATTTATTTTCCAATTGTAGAAATATCTGCGTTAAACCATTGTATTGAAATTTCTGCAATGGTTCCGTCAGCAGCCATTTCTTCAAGAATACTTTCTACTTTTGCTCGTAAAGCATCATCATTCTTCCGAAATCCAATGCCATATTTTTCTGAACTCAATGGTTCATCTAACATCACAAAGTGATTATAGCTTTGACTAATACTGTACCCTGCGACAACCTTATCTACGAGAACCGCGTCAATACCTTTGCTGTCTAAATCCATAAAAGCTAAAACATTGTCTTTAAACTCAATAACTTCATCCAGACTTGCTTTAAAATCTGCCTCACTATCTAAGGCAATGCTAGCACTAGAACCTGCTTGAAGCCCAATTGATTTTCCTGCAAGCCCTTCAAGACTTGTAATTCCAGAATCTTTTCTTACAACAAGTATTTGTGCATTATCAAGATATGGTTTTGTAAAATTAAGCATTTCCTCTCTTTCAGGAGTCATCGTAAAACCATTCCAAATGCAGTCAATTTTACCTGTGTCTAATTCTTGCTCTTTTGCAGCCCAGTCAATAGGTTGTAGAACAAGCTCTACTCCCATTCGTTTTGCAACTTCTTTTGCAAGATCAACATCGTAACCAACAATATTATTCTGACTATCTCTAAACCCCATTGGAGGAAAAGAATCATCTAGGCCCATAACAAATTGACCCTTAGCCATTACATCTTCTAATGATGTATCCACACCTGTGTCTTGTGAGCCAATAGCAAAGGCGCCAAAGGCAAGAAACAATACAAAAGTAAAAACAACAATTTTTTTCATAACAAACCTCTTTTTTGTATAAATATACAATAATTATACAAAAAAGTGAATATTTAATAAAGTACTTACACGCATAAACCCTGTTATTGTAGAAGTAAAAATCACATAAAAACTACAAATAAAGCCGTTATAAGGTTGAAAAACTGAAAAAAACATGATAAAATATTTTTCAAGAACAGAGTTCTTACTTTGAATAAAAGAGGAAAGTATATGAGTGACGAACTAGCTCCTGAAATATTGGCACTACTCGAAAACAGCACAAAAGATTTTTCGTACAGTGAAGAAACAATGGATATAGATGATGACACAGAAGCACAGATTGATCCGTCATCGCTAAAACCTACCGCTCCATATGCACCCGTAAATTTACTTATCAAGCAATTCCAACCCGTTGAACAATTTTTTTCAGAGACACCACAAGTTACCGCATTTGATGACAAAGAATATTATAAAAAAGCATTAGCCGGTGAAAATGATAGTGCGCAAAGAGTACACACGGTGTTATCAAAGTACTTAAATTGCCAAGATCCAAAAGACAGAACCGTATATAGGCAGCAGATGACAAATGCATACTGGGAGCTATTGCGCTCAGTTGCCCCTAAGATGACATCAAAAGATGTACTCATTGCAAAAAAAATGCTTATGCGATATGCAGTCATACTTCCATCACTTTTTACTATAGAGAATAAGGACACCTTTTCAAAAGCGTTTCTTGAAAATTCTTCTAACGAACCCATTTATTATTTAGACGAATGGTTTAGAGATATTGCACTTGGTAGAATAGAGCTATCGGCAACAGATGAAGCGCCTACTAGCCGAAAGCCAGCAGCAGGAAGTACAGAAGAAACAAACCGTCTTTTACAATTAAAGGCTAAAAGCTCGGCAAAATTGCAAACGGCTGAAAACTTCTTAACAATGAAAGAAAGTGAAAGGGCTATGCTGGAAGCAGAAATAAAATCAAGAATAGAAATTATTAGCGATCATCCATATATTCCAGGTGCACACCCACATAAAGAGCCCATGTCTGATGCGCAAAAGAAAATGGTATCTGAAATAAATGAAAAATTAAAGCACTTACTGAAAAATGACAAAGAGCTAAATTCTTACTACAATGATTATCAAGATGCAAAAGAGGCGTGTAACAGCCTTGATCAAAAGCTGTCAGTAAATGGTGAAACAACGCTTCAAGTAAGTGGTAATGATATCAATACAGAAATAGATACAGTGCATCAAATGGCAAAAATGACCGTTGGACGGCAGGGAAATCACTTTCCAATTTTCACAAGAGAATTTTTTCATTGTTTACCTAAAGAAACAGGGTTCAGAGAAAATATTATTGATATAATGAATTGGATTGAATCTATCGACCCAACAGCATACTGCCGTGTACACAAAAACATCCAAAATCGAATTATACCGTTTGTAATTCTTATACCAACATATGGTGAGTACGGAATGTGTTGGGAGCCATTTAGCAGATACAATAGAATTACAAGCCGTGCACGTATTGCAATTCCTATGTACGCAAAAAGCGTAAAAAATGCCCTTCTTATGGCTACAGCAGATCTTAGATGGCAAGTAGCTAAAGAAAAAGCCTCCTATTATTGGATGGAAGAAGGAATTACAGGCCAATATTATCAATGGTTTGTATCCCAAAAACTAAAAGGTGATATCAAAGATTATTTTATAAAAGACTACCTTTTATGGATGACAAAAGAAGCTGATGGGGTTCAACGCCTTGAAAAAGAAATACGTGGTATCTTTTGGCGACACATGCCTTTTGCACAGGATATTAAAGATAAGCTTCGCACGCGAAGTTTAGTATACCAAGAGCTGTATCAAAGAGACCTCAACAGAGCTATGTCTGACGGCTATTAAGAGAAAGCATATGAACTATGAAAAAGCTGAGCGCATTAGGGATGTACTACGATATGTTCAAAGGTTTAGTAGCAAAACTATTGTTATTCACATTGATGACACCATAATAGACTCCCCCCTCTTCTTAAGTCACATAAATGATATTAGCTTATTACATGAAGCAGGATTGCGTGTTGTAATAGTTCCTGGCTCTCGCCAGCGCATTAACGAAGTATTACAAAAAGCTCATATATCGTGGACCATGCATAAAGGTTTTAGAATTACTGATGAAAGCGCTATTCCTCTTATAAAAATGGCAGCCTTTGACACAGCAAACAAAGTTATGACGAGCCTTGCGGGTGAGCGAAAAACAGCTTTAATTGGAAACTGGGTAAAAGCACGAGGAAAGGGCATAATAGAGGGAATGGATTACGGGACCTGTGGAGGGATTGAAACCATTGAATGTGATGGAATTGAAAGTGCCCTCCAAAATGGATGCATACCAATTTTTCCCTGCATTGGATGGAGCCACACGGGAAAACCCTACAACATATCTTCGATAGCTCTAGCTGCAGAAATTGCTATAAGTTTAAAAGCAGAAAAACTTTTTTTTATAACAAATCAAACAACCATTTGTAGCGATAATTTTAAAAGCACTGCAGATATTCAGCATGATGAAAATGGCAAAGTATATGCACTTACGGTTGAGCAAGCCCAAAAAATTTCAAAAACCAATCCTACTTCAGATGAAAACAGTCGAACCCTTTTGGAACTCTGTGCTAGTGCCTGTGAAAAAGCCGTTGTTCGTTCGCATATAGTTGATGGAAGTCTTGATGGAGTCATTTTATCAGAAATTTTTTCTGATATTGGACAAGGTACAATGATTTATAAAAACAATTATGGCGGCATCAGGCAAATGGAACAAAATGACATTCCATCGGTTTTAAGCCTCATGCACCCTGCAATTAAACAAGGCATACTCTTAGAAAGAAATGAGCAAAACTTACTCGACACCTATGCTGATTACATTGTATACGAGATGGATGGAGGAATAAAGGCTTGTGCAGCTTTACACGAATACACAGATAAAGAAAATATAACAGCTGAAATTGCAGGCATTGTTGTTGATGAAAACTTCTCTCGCATTGGAATAGGGCCAAAACTTGTTTCATACCTAATTGAAACTGCAAAAAAGAAAAAGGCGAACAGCGTTTTTATACTTACTACACAGACGGCTGATTGGTTTGAATCTTTGGGATTTAAACCAGATTCTATTGACAGCTTACCAGAAAAGCGAAAAAACACTTGGGATGCAAAAAGGGCCTCAAAGCTATTTCGCTTACGCTTTTAAAAAAGAGATGAGAAAAGGGCAGGAACTGCTATAAAGTTTCCTATTGCACCACCCAAGCTAGATAAAAAGAAAACCAACAAAACACGCGAAATTCTATTTTTATAAATTCCTTTTAGTGATGAAAAGTCATCAACTAAATTCTCCATGTCTTCAACCTTTGGTTTCTTTACCGCAGCTTGTACAATCCCTGTAAAAATTCCAACAGCAATAAACGGATTAAGTGTTCCTAAGGGGGCTCCAACAAACCCAGCTATTATCGAAAGCGGGTGCCCAAACGCAAGCAAAGCGCCTAGAGCAGCAAGAGAGCCATTCCATAATAGCCAATTTACCAATAGGTCAACAGAAGTTTTTGCTCCACCCATAAAAAAGCCTGCTACAATAAGGGCAACTATAAGAAGTGGAAAAATCAAACCTGCAAGCTTAGAGGCAACACCAGGTTTTGGGATAATATCGATAGTTGCAGTATCTGAAGTTTTTTCGCCATTATTAATTTGATGTAAGAATTTTTCGACACCTTTTAAATGCCCCGCACCTAAAACAGCCACAACCTTGCTTCCTTTTGCATCCCATATTTTTGATGCTAGGTACTGGTCTCTCTCGTCAATAAGAACTTCCTTAACAACAGGAAGCTCTTTTGCAAGCTCTTGCATCATAGCATCCATTTCATTTGATTGTTTTAAGTTTTCAATTTGTTCTGCAGATATTTCTTCTTTTTCAAATATGCTCGCAAACAACGTAGCAAGCAGCTTGCATTTTCCCCATAAAGAATTTTTTGCCCAAGCTCGCCTCAGTGTTGTTTGTATAGATCGATCAACCATTGCAGTTGGAATATTTAATTCTTTTGCCTTAGTAATTGCAGCACGCATTTCATCGCCAGGCTTTACACCCATGTCTGAGCCAATTCTCTTTTGGAATGATGAAAGCACTAGATTTGCTATCATCATAAAACCTCGACCTTCTTTTAAAACTTTTACAATGTCAAGTTTTTTCCAAGACTCTGGGTCTTGCATTGATGCATAACGTTGCGCATCAAGTTCAATTGCAACACAATCAGGTTGTTTTGCTTCTATGAGCGAAATAGCATCATCGATACTCTCTTGAGATACGTGTGCGGTTCCCAAGAGAATTATTTCGCGGTTATTAAATTTTAAAGTTATTTCATTTGCTTGCCCTTGTTGGGTCTGGTCCATCGTTAATCCTACTTACTTTAATACTGTATATTATTTTTTCTCATGTCCTCAACTGCCCATTCACAAAATCGGTACTCAAAAAACATGGGAGCTTGCATGTCTGCAACTTCAATATAGTACTTATTTGCAAGGTCTTTTAACCCTGTTATTTCATAATAAAGTGCCATATAAAAGAGCATTCGCCCTCTTGTAGTATTGCTCTCTTCATCTACAACCTTGTAAAGAACAGCAGCATCGCCTACTCCATCATAATACAATCTTAACATGAGGTAGTCAAGTGATTCTCTGTCAATCGTACGCATCGCATCACGCAAGAATTCTTGATTTTCAAGTTTCTTCCCTTCTTTCAAATATGATGCAGAAATCAATAAAGAATAAGATGTGTTGCGAGGACTAGCATCTAATGCTCTTAAGAAGGCATTTCGCGCCTCTGTCCATTGCTCATCTCTCCAGTAGAGCATTCCAATTGCCTCGTATGCAAAATAATACTCTGGATTATATTTTACTACATTAAGGTAGTCTGAGAGTGCTTCATCATATTTCCCAAGCTCATCTCTCAATCCGCCTCTATATGCATAACCTAAAAAGTATTCTGAATCAATTTCTATTGCCCGAGTCCAAGCCCTCTCAGCTTCTTCTTTTTCATTAATATTTCTATAATAGGATCCTAAATCAAGCCAGTGTGAATAATAGTCTTCATCAAACTCTATGGCCTTTTTCATGTAGTCTACTGCCTCTGAAAAACGCCCTCTATCTGCACTGAACTTTCCTAAATATGCCCATGCCAAACTATTTTCTGGTTCTACTTGAACAAGCGCATCTAGAGCATCTTTTGCAACTTCATCATTTTCAAGATACCATGATGTTAGTGCATGCCCAAAAAGCGCAGTAGGATCCTCTGGATCAGCTTTTAAACCTTCAACAAAGTGTTTATTTGCAAGTCGAAAGTTTTTAGCATACATGTAGGTGTTTGCCATTTCAACATTTGCCCCTACATTTGTGGGATCTTTTGCAAGAATATCTTGAATGACCTTTTTGCTTTCGCGAGCATTCCCCTGTTCTTTTAAGACAAGTGCTTGTAATAATTGCACATCAGTGTCTTCTGGGTTGCTTGACTGGAGTTCTTCTAATAATACATCGGCCTCAGCTAAATTACCGGTAGAAACCAACAAGGATGCATGTAAATACTTTATGTCCTCGTCATCTGCATATTCTTCAGGTATATCTTCAAACAACTGTAATGCATCACTAACGCTTGATGTTTCTAGCGTGTTTTGTAAATTTGTTGCAAATGCTAAGCTATAAGGAATTTCAGATTCCTCCACAATAACCTCAGGCTCAAGCATGCTTTCAGATTCGATATTCCTTATTTCGGGAATATCTAATTGTGTTTCCATCGCTACACAGCTAACTAAAAAGACACAACTTAATGCTATATACATAATACATGCCACCACAAATTTTGAGCTCTTTTTTAAAAAACTAACATTCATTTTAATCCCCACAATTCTTATTAAAACGTATAAAGGGTGTTGATTTTAAGCGTGTAATTAGGTAAAATTACACAAATGGAAAAACACCTATTTCGTAAATTCTTTGGACTTATTGTCCTATACATTATTATTATTTTCGGCATTTTTGCAATTCAATTTAGGAAGGAATTATCAATTTTTGAAAATTTTCAGTCCTTAACCTTACGTTTATCTAGTAATACCTCACAAGATGGCGAAACCCTTCCAACCTTAAGTAATAATTTCAGGGTTTCTGGAAATGGTGTTGTAGTTTTTGCAAGTGAATCGAGCCCAATTATACTTCAAAATAATACAAATGATTCAATTCCTCTCGTATTACAAGACTGGGATAGGATAAATGACGAAACCTTTTCTCTCCTATTTTCAAACAATGTAACTCTCACTTTTTATGCAGATGAAAATGGTTTCGCAATGAGTTCTACAATTCCGTCAGAGGAAGCATCTCTTATAGTCCCCTATGAAACTGAAAGTGTATTTAATATAACTGATGTTCAACGAAATAGGATTATTGTAAAATCACGAGACAAGGCATTTTCGCTAATGGCAGGAGAAGTAACAACAAATTCTTTTAGTCTTTCTGCTGGCACAACCTCTATCGCTCAAATCTCTCCATTTGAAGAAACGCAAGCCTTTGCATTTAGTTCTGTGGTTACAATGGACAATGCAAGTGAAGAGGCATTATCCCTCATTCAAAGCCAGGTTCGAAACCATATTGTTAGGTCGTTTGAATCATCTCAAGGAGATACAACCAACGAGAAATTTGTTGCAGCTTATGTTGCAGAACTTGCATCCCAAGGGCAATATGGCGAAGCCATTGCAAATGTACCAAGCACCTTTATTAACGGTAATAACAGAAGCTATTTTACAGCGCCCTATTTTAATACACTTGTAGCAATGCACCAAACCTTGCTTATGGAAAACGAAAATATTTCCTTTTCTATGGCCTATTCGCTTGAAAGGTCTCTTCTTGAAGTATTTGAGTTAGATAACTTTCCTACATTTTTGTTACAACAACGCGCAGAAGATATTGCACCGATCTTGGCACTTCCAGCGAGCATGGAAAACTTTGTTCCAACAGTACAACAAGCAACAGGAATTATTGCCACATATGTGGCTCTTTCAAAGAGTTTGCCAACTTCAGCAATGGCCCTAGAGCCGGTCCTTGATGCAAGCCTTAATGCAATTCAAAATGCTGTTTCAATAGACGGTTCTGTTCTCTCAATAACAACCGACGATGGCAGCATAGACCGCATTTTTACTGCTAAGGTTGGATCCGTTTTGAGAGAATATGGAGCCTTAACTACAAGGTTAGACTTAGAAGCGGGAGGAACAATGCTATTAGTTTCTTCTCTACAAGAAGTTTCTACTATTGCAGCGGTTACCGTTTCACGCATGTATCCATATGTTATACCCAACAATCCTTATTATCCTCATGCAGATGTACTTGGGTACAATAATGGCACGCCCGTATGGATGTGGAATATTATACCAGAAAAAGAATACTTCCAAGATGCTGCAGGAACCATCACTATGCGTTTTGATTTTCCAGTTGCAGAAATATACCACAGTATTATTAAAGGAATTGAGCCATTTGATGGAATTGAAATCTACGGCTTAGATTATGCAACAGACCCACGATTTGAAACATACGATGCTCCTGGGTATGTGTATCAAAGTTCTGATGACACCCTTTTATTGCGCTATAGACAGCGAAATGAAATAGAAGAAATGAGACTATTCTATAACGAAACTCCAGCAATTACACCGCCGCCGGTAACTCAAGACACAGCACCTGCAGAGGCTGTAATTCAGGCAGAATAAAAACGTGCCTTTATCGGATTTACTTATTTTCTTTTTCCTCTTTGTCGTTGGCTTGTTATTACTCTACTATGGGTTTCAGTTTTTCTTAAATTACTCTGTAAAAAAGCCGCATAAAAAAAAGCAACCCGTGGGAAATGCAAAGAGCCCCTGCCCACTTTGTGGCACAATGCTCTACGGTGGAGAAAACATCATTTCAAGGGTATATAAAACAGGTAGCGCAAACGAGCAACCATGCACAATTCACGGATGCCCGCACTGTTTTCCCGATGTTGAAAGTGGTTTACAAAGGCTCTGCCCAGTATGCCATAAAAAAGTCCCAACAAAGGGACATTTAACTGCGTATATATTTACACGAAATCAACAAAAAAAACATGTCCATGTCACGGGCTGCACGGAGTGCCATAAAAAAAAGTAGCTTTTTATAAAGCAGTCCTTCCCCGAAAACTTCGCGCAAGTGTTAACTTGTCGGCATATTCTAAATCTCCCCCAACGGGAAGCCCTGAAGCTAAACGTGTAATTGTAACAGAATCTCCATATGAAGATGATAGAAGCCTTTGCACGTATAAGGCAGTAGTATCTCCTTCAACCGTTGGATTTGTTGCAATAATTACCTCTGTAACAGAACCTTCCCCAACCCTTTTTATTAACTTTGCAATTGATAGTTGATCAGGCCCCACTCCCTCAAGAGGAGCTATAACTCCACCAAGCACATGAAATAAACCACTGTACTCATGAGATGCTTCAATCGTTTCAACATCTTGGGCTTGCTCAACAACACAAATAAGGTTTCTTTCACGCAAGGGGTTGGAACAAATTGAACATGGATCAATCTCTGTGTATGAGCCACACTCTGAACATATTTTTATTCTTTGATGTAATGTTACAAGCTCGTGTGCGAACTGTTCTAAAAAACGCTGGTCTACTTTTAATAAGTGATGAGCTAACCTTGCGGCTGATTTTTTTCCAATCCCCGGAAGGCGAGAAAAACTATTTGTTAATTCATCTAATGCTGTCACAGTGTTAATCCTGGAATATTTAAGCCACCAAGCATTGGACCCATTGTATCTTTTATATGCTCTTGTATTCTGCTCGCTGCATCTCTCGAAGCTGCTACAATGAGGTCTTGAAGCATTTCCACATCTCGTGGGTCAACAGCAATAGGATCAAGCTCAACTGATACCATTTCCATAGAACCATTTAGGGTTACTTTTACAATTCCCCCACCAGCACTTCCTGTAGCAGTTATCTTTTTTAATTCTGCTTGAACTTTACTTATCTCACCCTGTATGTTGCCAAAATTTTTCATTAAGTCAAAAGGATTTATGTTCATTTTCTCTCCCCAATAGGTCTCTTTCTATGATGCATTTTATATAGTGTCTGTTTTTTCTGCCTCGTCATTATTTAGGCTTATCTTATCTTGAACAGAAACAACCTCACCACCAAATGTATCAACAAGCATTTGTACAGAAGAGGGAATAACGTCCTCCTCTTCTTCTTCCTTTATGTGCTCTTTTACACTTATGATTAAGTTTATCTTTTTACCAAGTAGTTTTGATGCAACTTCATTGAGATACATTCTTTCTGAGATTAATTGCTGTTGTAAAAACTGGGAAGTTACACAAACAGAAACTTCGTTTTCGCTAATTTCCCACCCATCTGCTTGGTTCAATGCAGATGATAAGAACATTTTTGTTGCTCGAACTTCTTCAATTGTCATTGCCTTTAACTGTTCTGCACTTGTTGCCAAAGGAACAGGTGCTTTTTCTATTGCACTTTCTATTGCGTTTTCATTATGGTAAGGTGATTGAGTGACTTCAGAAGCATTTGTTTGTTCCGCTATCCCCTCTTGCACCGCCACATTTTCACGCTCGTATACTCGAGTTTGTGTAGGTGAAGTAGTTGGTGCTTGCGCTACCACACCGCTAGAAAACATTTTTTTTGCATTATCAACAGCTAACTTCACCTCATCATTTGATACCCATGAAGAAAGCCAACAAAGCCTAGAAACGGCAAGCTCTAGCTCAAAGCGAGGATTTAATGAATAGCGAACATCACGATACAACTGCAAAAAAAGAGACAAAGCTCTTTCCATTTGCACTGATGTCCATGCACTTATTACAAACGAGGAAAATCTTTGTGCAGATTGCCCAAGTAAAGATTCTTTTGCTATGCCATTTTTTATAAACAGCAAACTTCTAATATAATCAGAGGCATTTGAAATAAATTGCTCTATTGAGACACCCACTTGCAATACTTCATCGATAAACTGAATAGCATCTGCTGTTTTTCCTTCAACGCAAAGTTCACAAAGTGCGTTTAATCTTTCAACACCGACTAAGCCTAATTTATCTCGTATTTTTTCGTATGTAATGTTTCCTTCACTAAAAGCAGCAACTTGATCGAAAAGGGTATACGCATCTCTAAAGCTTCCTGTAGACTCCCTTGCAATCCAAAAAAGGGCTTCTTCATCTGCCTGTATATTCATTTCTTTTGATGTTTCTGCCAAAAGGTCTTTTATTTGTTCAATTGAGCCAAGCCTAAAATGGAATTGTTGACAACGGCTTTTAATTGTTGCCGGAACTTTATGAAGCTCGGTAGTTGCAAAAATAAAAATAACATAGGGTGGTGGCTCTTCAATTGTTTTTAAAAGCGCATTAAAGGCATTTGTAGAGAGCATGTGAACTTCATCAATAATATATATTTTATACTTAAATGCATTTGGTGGAAAAAGAATTTCGTCTTTAATTTGGCGCACATCATTAACACTTGTATTTGATGCCCCGTCAATCTCAATTACATCTAAGCTTGCACCACGAGAAATTTCCACACAAGCTTCACATTCCCCACAGGGTACACCATTTGTAGCATTTGTGCAGTTTAGAACCTTTGCTAAAATCCTTGCTGTTGATGTTTTTCCACAGCCTCTAGGACCTGAAAATAAGTATGCATGGGCAATTTTACCCTCTGAAATTGAGTTTATAAGTGTAGCAGCAACAAAATCCTGCCCTACTAAATCTTCAAATTTTTGTGGACGTCTTCTTGACGCAGTAACTTCATAAGCCATACCACTAGAATACCCTAAAAAAGCCAATTTCGCAAGCGGTTTGAAATGATTTTTGCGTAAAACTTGATTTTTGCACAGGTCTCTGCCTGGTCATGAGTTATCCATAGATTACGCAGATTTTTATTTTTGAGTTTTGTACGTGAGTCATCCGAAAGCAATAAAGGGTTTTGCAGCGTTCTACTCTTTTCAATTAAACCACCCGAAAATCTAACTGCACAGTAGTACATCCGTTTTTCTAATCCTTACAAAAATTTCTCTTTCTTTTTTTCGCCTTTTTCTATATAATTGAATATAGGTCCTAAAGCAAGGTGAAGAATTATGAAAAATATAGTAGCACTCCTACTCTGCATGAGTACTTTCATTTGTTCCTTATACAGTATAACTGTTGACAAAAAAATCATTACAGCTTTTTTTGAGCACGTACAACAAGGCAATTTAGATGGGGTAAAAAAAGCTCTTAACGATGGCGTTGATATTGATACCTTTAATGAACAAGGTACTACGGCCCTCATTCTGGCCGTTGCTCAAAACAACGAAGATATGATACGGTTTTTAGTAGAAAATGGGGCCTCTATAAACATCCGCACTGCGGGGGTAGGATCGGCACTCAACATGGCCGCACTAGTAAACATAGAAAAAATTTCTGAATACCTTTTAAAAAATGGGGCAGATCCTAACGCCCAAGGCTTAGATGGTGTTACTGCTCTGATGGCAGCTGCGGTTAATGGAAATAACCAGCTTGCAGCAATCTTACTAGACTATGGGGCAGATATTCACTCACAATCAGCAGATGGGTTTCACCCGCTCATCTATGCAACACGGTATAACAACCTGGAAACCGTAAAAATGCTCATTGACCATGGTGCAGACATCCATAAAAGAACAAAAAATGGGTGGGATGCATTTATGATAGCAGCAGGATTTGTACGCTTAGATATTGCAAAATATTTTGTAGAACAAGGAGCAAACCTTAAAGCGAAAGACAATTTTGGGCAAACAGCACTTCACCATGCAGTCGCTTCTGGTGACATTGCTATTACAAAATATGTGTCTAGTTTGAACGGCGTTGATATTAATGCAATTGATAATGGAGAGCAAACAGCACTTTTAATAGCATCACGAGATGGAATGTATGAAATTGCAAAAATGCTCATTGAAAAAGGAATTGATGTTAATAAGCCAAACTCTACCTTGGAAAGCGCACTTTTTTTTGCAACAAGAAATGGTCATTTCGATATAGTCACGCTTCTTTTAGACCATGGTGCAGATCCAAACATCCAACAAAGAGTGCATAAGGCGACACCACTCATTTTTGCCGCACGAAAAGGAAGCTTAGAAGCTGTCCGTTCTCTTGTAGAGAATGGAGCAATTGTTGATGCACAAGATAGTAATGGATGGACAGCCTTATCGTTCGCAGGTGGCCTAAACCATCTTGATATAGTGCAATTTTTGCATAAAAGTGGTGCGTCTTTGGAAATGCCAGATGCCATAGGCAGAACACCACTAATGCATGCAAGCATAGGAGGAGCAACAGAGGTTATTCAATATTATATTAATAATGGTGTTGATATTGAAAAGAAAAGTAGCTCTCAAAGTGTTGATGGAACGGCCCTTGTCTATGCTGCATATGAACAAAAACTTTCTTCCACAAAGACCTTAATAGAAAATGGTGCAAATGTAAATGCAACCAATATAAACAATGAAACAGCCCTTGCTATTGCAACCTTTCTTGAAAGTATTCAAATTGTAAGGCTGCTTTTAGAAAGCGGAGCTGATACAAATATTGCGGACTTTGATGGCGAAACACCATTTACAGAAGCTTCGTTCCAGGGTAACACAGAAATAGCAGACCTACTTGTGTCATACGGAGCTGATATTTATGCAAAAACAGATGAAGGGAAAAATGCATTAGACATTGCAAAAGAACAAAATCGTGAAAAAATGGTAATATACCTTGAAAGACTAGGATTGTGATGCAGAAAAAAAGTGACTTCACAAAATTAATACAGGAGATACAAATGATAAAAAAACTATTAGGAGCATTTATTTTCATTACCCTCTTAGGGTGCAGCACTACTTCAGCGCTTCGCCCTGATGCAACAATTTTTGATTACGCAAAAGAGGGGAATTTGGATGGCGTAAAACAGCAAATAAGTGCAGGAGTTGATATTGACTCGACTGGTGAGTTTGGTGCAACAGCACTTATGTTTGCGGCAGGAGAAGGGCACATGCACATTGTTCGTTATCTAGTAGAGAAAGGTGCAGATGTTAATATCCTTAATTATGGTGGCGGAGCAGCAGCAATGTATGCATTTGGGTCAGGCTACAATGATATTGGACAATATCTCATAGCAAACGGAGCTGATATTTCAAGCTTTAAAACTGATGCCGCAACAGCATTTATATATGCGGCAGCACTAGGCCAAGTAGACGAAATTGAAAGATTAATCAATGAGGGCACAGACATTAATATAGCAGATGACAGGGGAACAACTGCCCTAATGATTGCTGCAAACTATGGAGAACTACAAACTATTCAATTCTTATTAGAAAACGGTGCAGACATCGAACAGCGCGACAGTAATGCAGGAACAGCCCTACAATATGCAATTAGAGCACAAGAAATAGAATCAATTGAACTCTTACTAAGTTTTGGTGCTAATATTAACACAAGAAATGATTATGGGGATACCGTAGTTATGACAGCTGTTTTTACCAATTCACTTCCTATTGTAACACTGCTAAAGGAACGTGGAGCAAATATAAATACCCCAGACTACGAAAACTGGACACCATTAATGTATGCCTACTGGAACGAAAACACGCAAATAGCAGAGTATCTATTACGCAATAATGCAAGTACAGGAAGCAACCTTTTCTTCTACATTTTAAGCAACGACATTGAAAATATAAAAAAGAGTATTGCGCAAGGAGCAAGTGTCGAAACAAAAGATATTAACGGGTGGACTATTCTTATGACGGCTGCAACCTTAAACTACTTTGACGTAGCAGAGTATCTATTACAAGAGGGGGCAAACATCAACAATAGTGACGATGATGGTGATACACCACTTATGTTTGCCGCATCAAGAGGGCATGAGCAAATGGTGGAATTTCTTGTTAAAAATGGTGCAAATGTAAATATTATAGATGATCATGGTGAAACGGCCCTCATGGATGCCATCGCCGCAAACTCATTAAAATCTGCAGAGATTCTTTTTGCCAATGGGGCAGACACGACAAAGCCAAATAACAATAGCCTAACACCTTCAATTGCTGCCGCAGCATATGGAAGAGTTGAAATTTATGAATACTTTCTCGATCAAGGCATAGATATAGAAGATAAAACAAAAGATGGTTTTACCGCTCTTATGGTTGCATCCCTAGAAGATGAGTTGGCGATGGTACAATTCTTAGTTGAAAAAGGCGCCGATGTCCGTGCAAAAGATAACAATGGTAGAACCGCTGTTGAACTTGCAGGAAGCAGGGCAAACATGGAAATTGTTCAGTATTTAGAAAGCCTATAAGTAACAAAAAAAGGCAGTGTGAAGCTTTCACACTGCCTTTCTCTATGATAGTTACCAGTAAAAACCCCATAAATATGCGTAATTCTTACGGCTACTTATTTTCTGCGCTTTACCCACCTCATTCGTAATTACGAATGAGAAATTGATTTTATAAACCGCACTACATTATCCATTGTGAGCGCTAAATCGCTTTTTGCGCGAAGTTTTGCTTCGTTAAAGGGGACACATACGCGGTTTATGCTAAAAATGGCTGTAACTCCTAAATCGTATGCTTCTTGAATATTGTCGCCAATATCCCCCACAATTGAAATAAGTTTTACACCAGCTTTTTTTGTTCTGTTACCGACGCCGATTACAACTTTTCCACGCAAACTCTGTGTGTCAATTTTCCCTTCTCCAGAAAACACATAATCGGCACCTTCGAGTTGTTTGTCAAAATCTACCGTGTCTAAAACAGTTTCAATTCCCATTTTAAGCTCTGATCCAAGTAAGCAAAGCATACCAAAACCCATACCACCTGCAGCACCAGTTCCAGGTACAAGGGCACTATCAAGACCAAGATCTTTTTTTACAATTTTTGCCAAATGTATTAAGCCCGCATCAAGCTCTTTTATAATTTCAGGGCTTGCCCCTTTTTGTGGGCCAAACACATATGCAGCCCCTGTTTCGCCGTATAATGGATTGTCAATATCACACATGGTAGTAATTTTACAATCTTTTACCTTCGGGTGTAATCCTGACACATCAATTTTTTCTATATTAATGAGTGTTCCACCTGTTGGAGTAAACTCCTTTCCATCTTTGTCAAAGAATTTTACTCCAAGAGCGCTAGCGGCTCCACACCCACCATCATTTGTCGAACTTCCACCTAACCCCATAATAATGCGATTACAACCGTTTTCCAGCGCATGAGCTATAAGCTCTCCAACTCCAAAAGTGGTAGTTTTTAACGGATTCAACCTGTCTGCTACAAGTGGAAGCCCCGCACATGCCGCCATTTCAATAACAGCTGTTTTTTCGTTTTGAGCTTCATTAGATTTTGGAAGAATTCCATAGAATCCTTCCATATCTTCAAAAAACGGATTCTTTACTGAACAAGTAATCTTATCCCCACCGAGGGCTTCTAAAAAAGCATCCACACTCCCTTCGCCTCCATCAGCGACAGGAATAGATACAACTTCCGCTTTTGGAAAGTGCGTATTAATTGCCTCTTTCATTATTCCACATATTTCTTGTGAGCTCATAGTTCCCTTAAATGAATCTGGGATAAGAAGTACTTTTTTCATAACAACCTCTATTTTTTTTTGTTTTCTCAGTGTAGCACTCGGCTCGTAAAATGTCAACTTTTCTATAATAAAAATCCCCTACCAAAATAAATAAAAATGTGTTATATTAAAGATATGACCATCGAAAAAAATATTTCTTTTCGCCCTTTTCAAAAGAAAGACAGCCTCACTTGCAAAGAAATGATGACAAAAACGTGGCAATACGAAAAATATTTCACAACAATGAAAAAACCAATGTATTTATACACGCTCATGCTCAACATAAATCTTCTTGACAGCGACTATACAGAAGTTGCGACATTAAATGGTAATGTTGTTGGCTTTATTATTGGACAAACAAAAGACGTAAAAGGAAAAGCACTCCAAAAAGCCTTTCTCTACGTTAAAGTTTTTATACAGTGGGCTTTAGGACTTTATGGGAACAGAAGTATTGCCTTACAGGTATTTAAAGATTACAAAAAAGATGGTGAGGAACTTTTTGAAGATTTTACCAAGAATGACGCACATATTCATCTTTTTTTTACTGGAGAAAAATCTCGTGGCCTAGGTATTGGAAAACAGCTTTTAGAGCACTTTGAGGACTATTGCAAAAGTCAAAAAAATGATACTATGGTTCTTGTTACCGAT
>CAYJFX010000035.1:0-18932 GCA_964369735.1 uncultured Treponemataceae bacterium | reverse complement strand
GGTAATTAACAGCCTTTTAGAAGTTGAATAGGAGTTTTACGATGGATAAAATAGACAAATATTGTGAAGACTTAAAAAAATCATATAAAAACACCGATGCCGTTTTAGAGCAAATTGAAGAGATTCGAGACATTCTAACCCTCAAAACAGAAGAAAACATTGAAAAAGGCTTTGACTTTGAAAGAAGTGTAGAGCTGGCTATTGATTCTTTGGGTGATGTAGAAGTGCTTTTTACGGAATTAACGGTAACAAAAAAACTGGTGTATTGGAACCGACTTACGCTTGTTGCAACATTAATTACTACAGCCATTGTTGCATTAGTTATGTTTTTAGTGGGTGCTTTGTTGCCATTAGAAAATACTTTTATGTGGGGCATTTTTGGCAATCTCTGTGCATTTTTAAGTATTTTTGTAGCCCAACTTGGAAACTTTATTCACCCAAATAAAAAGAAACTAGTTCGTCTTGATTACAAAGACGAGAAGCATAATATAACACACAGCCTTATCGGTTATAGCATTATCTCTGTTGTAATGGTAATACTCAATGCTTTTTTTCCATCATACGAATACATTTGGTTTGTGTTCCCAATGGTAGGCGTTCTTTATTGGCCAATAGTAGTACTAATTGAGTATGCCTTTTTAAAAGGAAACAAGTTTGAAGTGAAAGAGACTTAGTTCTAAAAAAAGAGTTGGAAATTTTCCAACTCTTTTTTATTTGCAAAGCTATCTTGCTCCGCCCTAACAATTATACATTAATTCACACGCAAGTTCCAAAACAATATCAGCTTTTTCAGCAATAAGTTTTTCGGCGTTTCCAAGGCCGCCTGTGATAGCGCACGTTTTTGCACCCAAGGCTCTTCCTGCTTGAATATCCGTAGCTGAATCCCCAACCATTAACACGTTCGACTTATCAATGATAATTGAGCGTTTTTCTTCTATAGTTTTCACGGCAAGTTCTAAGCTTTCAGGATGAGGCTTTAGATGCGTAACCATTTCGGGGCATACAACGGCATCAAAAAATCTATCTATTCTGTAATGAGACAATACAATCTTTGTTACAGCCAACGGCTTACTGGTAACAAGCCCTAAAGGTATTCCAAGGGATGTAAGGTGTTCTAACAGTGGTGCAACGTCTTTGTACATTGGTGTTTTGTCTACGGCGTTTTTTTCGTAGTGCGCAAGATACCATGAAAAAAACTCGTCAAAGGATGGACTTGCCATAGTGTTATAATCAACGCCGGCTGCAGTTAGGGTGTCTTGAATTAAGCGCTTTGCCCCGTTTCCAATAAAACTTACAATGAGCGATGGTTCGAGATTTTTGAACCCAAAATGAGAAAGTGCAGTGTTTGCGCAACTTGAAATCCCAAGTCCTGAGTCTACGATGACTCCGTCTAAATCGAATAAAATTGCTGAATAGTTCATGAAAAAATCCTTTATACTTTCGTTTAGTGTAATAAAAGAAAGGGGGAGTGTCAATCAACTTTTTTTCTAGAAAGACTTTAAAAAAAAGCATAAAAATGCTATAGTTGTATGCGTACACTATGTAAAAGGAGATGTTTTGGCAAAAAACTATACTATAGATACCGTTGGAAATCTTTTTCCTGCTGTTCAAGGCGATGATAATTCAAGCTTTTTTAGAATTGCTGCAGTGCTTAAAGACCCAATTGATGCTGAGTTATATCAAAAATCTCTCGAATTAGTATTCAGACGCTTTTCTTTTTTCTTTGTGCGTTTAAGAAAGGGAGTTTTTTGGAACTATTTAGAAGAGTGTAAAGATTTATGTGTAGCACAAGAGGAAAAAGATTTACCATGCTCACCAATGAAAGCAGAAAAAGGCAAAAGCAATCTAATAAGATTTTTATACTTTCAAAATCGCATTGCAATTGAAGTTTCCCATATTATTACTGATGGCACAGGATGTTTAGAGTTGTTAAAGGCTGTGTTGTTTTCATATTTTACTTTAAAAAAGGGTGAATTTGATTCGGAAGGTAAGATTCTGTCACTTGATGAAATACCAACTATACGAGATTATGAAAGCAGTTTTTCGCGGTATGCCGAAACGATTAAGGTTTCAAAAACCAAAAAGGTTCGAGCAAAGAGATCGTATAGAATACGGGGCTTTATTCCATTAGAAAAGGGAACGCACGTAGTTACGGGCTGTGCTTCTACCCAAGGCATAAAAGCTGTTGCAAAAAAACATGGCACAACAATAACGGGCTATCTTTGTACCCTTTTAATGTTTGCAATTTTTTCTGAACGCATAAAATATGAAAAAAATAAACGTCCGATTGTTGTTGCAATTCCTGCAAATTTAAGAAACCTTTTTCCTTCTGCGAGCTTAAAAAATTTTTTTGCAGTTCCAAATGTGAGCTATGAATTTAATCAAATGACAACATTTGAGGAAGTTGTTGCAAGCATTAATGAGCAAATGAAAACACTTTATTCGAATGAAAACCTTGAAAAAGAAATACTTCGATATACAGCATTTGAAGGAAATGCTCTTGCCTCTTTTATTCCTTTGAGTATAAAAAATGTCTTTATTAAATTGGGATTTTCTCTTTATGGGGAAGCAAAAAAGACGATAACTCTCACAAATATTGGCTCTGTAGATTTACCAAAGGCAATGAAAAAGCACATAGAGCTTTTTGAGATGGTGCTTTATCCAACAAAAATGAGCCCTATGAATGTGGCTGTGGCTTCGTTTATGGATAATCTAACTGTTTCATTCAGTTTAGCCCTGTCAGAGACTGATATTATACGTACTTTTTTTACACTCTTAAATGAACATTTAGAAACCGATGTTGCCGTATATTCAACTAGAAGGGGAGAATACTATGATTTGTAAATCTTGTAAGCTTACGATGTTAAGTGACTCGAAGTATTGCCCTCTTTGCAATATTGTGGTTAGCGATTCAAATGAAACTGATGCAGGAAAAAGTTTTGTCGAAAAGCTCCAATACCCAATATATGAAACAAAAAAGAAAAAACCTGTGACCACTACACTGACGTTTATTTCTATTTCTGTGAGCCTTATTTGTGTTTTTATAAATGCCTTTACATTGGAGAGCCAACCATTGCAATGGTCATTGATTGTTGCTAGCACTATACTATGCCTGTATCGCTCTGTCTTTGATTGGATTTCTTCTATTAAAAATAGTGGCTCTAAAATTGTTTCGCAATTTATATGGTTAGCTCAGCTCATGATTGTTATTGATATTGCCATTGGGTACACTGGCTGGTCAGTGAGTTATGTTATCCCTTGGTTTTCTATTGCAACAACTCTTGCAATAACAATTATAGCTTTAGCAAGAAAAAAAGATTATACAGAGTACACAGGTTATTTAATGGCCTCTATTGCTATTTCGGTTAGACTAGCCTTTGTTGCTGTTCTGCCTATAACAATAGTAAAATGGGCCTTGTTGGCAGCGTTACTGTATTCGCTTCTTACGATTCTTGGATTGTACATGTTTTCAAAACCACAGTTTAAAAATGAACTAAAAAAACGCTTTAAACGATAAAGAACATGTAACTTTTTTTGAGCTTTGTTGTTTCCTTTATACGCCGTCAAGTACGGCAAGATTGTTTTCCTCTGTGGGACACATTTGCAGATTAAGAGTCAGCCGATGTCTTGCAGAGCTTTTTTATGTTCACTCAGCTCTTAAAGACGTATTCTTTACCACCACATCATGGCTAGAGCCTTCGCTAATTGATGCTTGCGAAACAAGAGTAATTTTAGCCTTTTCTTGAAGTTCTTGAATACTTAAAGCTCCACAATTACACATCGTGTGCCGTATCTTATTCATAGACATTGTTACGTTATCGTGCAGGGTTCCTGCATAAGGAACATAGGAGTCAACGCCTTCTTCAAAGGAAAGCTTTGTGCTTCCGCCCATGTCATAACGTTGCCAGTTTCGAGCTCGGTTTGAACCCTCACCCCAATATTCTTTTACATAGTTTCCATTGATTATAAGTTTATTTGTTGGACTTTCATCAAAACGAGCAAAGTATCTACCAAGCATTACAAAGTCTGCTCCCATCGCAAGCGCTAAGGTCATGTGATAATCATGGACAATTCCACCGTCTGAGCAAATAGGAATGTACACACCTGTTTTTTTAAAATATTCATCACGAGCGGCTGCTACTTCGATTGTTGCCGTAGCTTGTCCTCGGCCTATACCTTTTTGTTCTCGGGTAATGCAAATTGAGCCACCACCAATTCCAACCTTAATAAAATCAGCGCCAGCTTCAGCTAAAAACATAAAGCCTTCTTTATCGACGACGTTTCCTGCCCCAATTTTTACTTCGCTCCCAAAATTCTTTTTTACATCAGCAATAGTTTTTGACTGCCACTGTGAAAAACCTTCTGATGAGTCAATACATAGAATATCTACTCCTGCCTTTAATAGAGCAGGAACTCTTTCCATGTAATCACGTGTATTTATTCCTGCACCTACAATATAACGTCGCTGTGCATCCAAATTTTCAAGAGGGTTTTCTTCGTGAGCATCATAATCTTTTCTAAATACAACAGACTTTAAACAGCCCTTTTTATCAATGATGGGAAGGGAATTAACCTTGTGTTTCCAAATGAGCTCGTTTGCTTCACTTAAACGAATTCCCTCTTCGCCTGTTACAAGATCTTTAAAAGGTGTCATATAATCTTTTATTTTTGCATCCCCACTTGTGTGGCTTAGTCGAAAATCGCGACTAGTTAAAATGCCTACAAGCTTTCCTTCAGGGCTACCGTCTTCGGTAATAGCAATGGTGGAATGGCCTGTTTTTTCAGTAAGCGCTACGGCATCTGATAAGGTGTTATCTGGTGAAAGGTTAGAATCTGAAATTACAAAGCCAGCTTTGTGGTGCTTTACTCTCGCCACCATTGTTGCTTGGTCTTCAATCGATTGGGAGCCATATATAAATGAAACTCCCCCTTCTTTTGCAAGAGCTACGGCAAGGGTATCATTTGATACCGATTGCATTATTGCAGATACAAGCGGAATATTCATTGAAAGAGTCGGTTCTTCATTTTTCTTGTATTTTACTAATGGTGTTCGCATCGATACGTTTGACGGAACACATTCGCTGGAAGAGTAGCCGGGAACAAGTAAGTACTCGGCAAATGTTCTTGAAGGTTGTTCGTAATAATAAGCCATATACCATTATAAAGAACAGTATATGGCTTGTCAATATGATTTTAGAATCTATACAGAGCGCTTACTCCAAAAGTTGCATCGGTAAACAACCCTTCAAGTGACTCTATATTAATATCGAGTAAAAAATCTTCGGCCAAAACAAAACCAATTCCAAAGCCCGCTAAAAAAGTAGTTGTCAAATGGAAGTCATATTCTTCTGTGCTTACCTTAGTTGCAGCAACTTCTGTGGTAATGTCAGTAGAATCCCAATTTAAACCATAGGAAAGACCACCTCTAAACTCAAACCAATCGGTAGGCTTAATAGAAATCCCAATATTTAAACCTGCATACGTGTCGTAAGAATTTACAACACGCTTATCATTTGGGTTTGTGGTAGTTGTTGTTCCCAGTTCATCTACCCTTATAACAGAACTCACCGTGTCTGCCCTTCTTGCATAATCAAACCCAACATATGGTTCTGCCAATACAAGAATTTTTTCCTTAAACCATGCAAGCGAAGCTCCACCATCAATACCAATAGTGAAATTTTCTCTATCATCAAAAATGGCAGTAATTCTCGTTGTGTCAGCACCTACAACTGTTTCATAACTTTCAATAGGGTTTCCCAAATTGTGAACATCAACACCAACGTTTATCCCTGTTCTTAGTGTTACAAGAGGTCCAAAAGAAACTGGAAACTCAATTTGCGGAAAGGCAAAAAAAGTTACTGAATTTTTTTGCTCTGTTACGGTTGTGGCCCCATCCGAATCTACATATGAGTCTGTTACATTTGTAGTTCTGTCATAAATTCCACCAATTGTAGAATAAAAGTTAAATACATCATCAAGTCTATATGAAACACCAACTTCATATTCTTCTTTTGTGTTCTTTGTGCCGGCTACAAGCTGAGCATCCTCGATTGTGTCAGTTTCATTTCCTGTTTTAGAAATTCGAGAATGGATACCAAAGTCATTCCATCCAAAGGCAATTCTTGCATTGTATGTTGAATCATCTGTTCTGGTATTACTAGTTTCGGTTGCAATGTTGTTCTGTGATTGCTCATCTCTAAATGCGTTTATTTTATAGTCGATAATTGCACCAAATGCCATAGTTTCACCTATTGGAAAGGCTCCTACTCCTTGTAGGATTGGACTATACGTAACGCCTCCATTTCCTATGTAGCCCGTTGCAAAAAAAGGGCGGGATATATCGACGATTCCCTTTGCATGAATGCTATCTGCCTCTGTGCCCATAGTAAATAGTGTAGACTGGCGAGCCGCCGAGCTCTCAAAGCCTGTTCTAGGGTCTGCAGAAAAATTAGATATTGTTGGATCTGCAAATAAAGTAGTCGAAAAAAATAAACTGATTAATACAAATGAAAACTTTTTCATTGATACCTCCATGTATAGTATAAATGCGCAAGGTGGCATATAGTTACATTGTAAAACAGAAAATGATGTTTGTCAATATGTTTGATTTTGAACATATTTTTACTTTACTGGTTTTTATAGTCCTCCAAAATTTCCTCAACTAGTTTTCTTATGCGCTTTTCAAGTTTATCTCCAAGTACCTTCGCCTCATAGGGTTCCTCTGCTGCAATTGAAATACCCAACGCTTCTATAGCTGACTCTAGACGGGGGTACGCAATTTCGCTATTTTTTTCTTCAAATAATGCTGAAACGGTAACAGAAAAGGCTGAAGCTATCAGCTGTATAACTTCTAGGGACGCGCTTCGTTGTGCAAGTTCAATCATTGTAATGTATGGAACAGAAACATCAACTTTTTCTGCCAGCTTAGCTTGTGACCATCCTTTTGCTTTTCGAAGATTTCTAATATTTTTTCCGAGTACTTCATATATAGTTGCCATATTATTATAATAATAGCTGATAGTTATTATTGACATATACTGATAGTTATTATATAATAATTACTATCAGTTATTATTTAAGCAGTTTTATCTATTCTTTGTTAAAGAATTAAATTGTATATATAATACTGATGAGGAGAAAAAGGTGAAAAAAAGTATATTTTTTTTAGTGTTGGGAATATTTGTTTTTGCAAGCTGTTCTTCCATGAACGATTTTCTAGGAAAAGCAAACGATGTAATGGCTGATACAAATAGTATTTTAAGTGGCGATATTGATGAAGTAACTGAAGGAGATTTTACTGTTGAAAAGGTCGTTATTGTAAGTTCTCGCGCAAATGATGAAGCTTTGGCATATTTTTTGGCGGCAGCATCAAAATCATCCTTCATTATTAAGCCTCTCGAAGAGGCTTTGGCAACCACCATCATATTTAAAGATGGGGTGTTTGAGGTGCCTGAGTATGCACAAAGTGTTCGCAAATCAGATTTAGAAAGAGCACGAGATGATATTGGAGATGGATATGTTTCGCCTGATGATGAATATGGCAATCAGTTAGGTGTTTACAGGTTTAGCACAAATTTTGATGGATCAATATTAACAATCACAGGGGTTAGGTCTTAATTCTGTTATCCTTTTTTTATTTACAAAGGGCTTTTCTTTTTGAAGAGCTCTTTTTTTCTGCTCTTTTTTTCTGCTCTTTTATTCTTCCACAATCCTTGCAAAAGGTCACTGTTTTTGCTACAATAATCATATGATAGTAATGAAATTTGGCGGCTCATCAGTAGCTAATGCAGAACGTATTAAAAACATTGTTTCAATAATAAAGCTTTATGCAGAAAAAAAACCTATTGTGGTTCTCTCTGCCATGGGCGACACAACTGACCATTTGTTGGAAGCTGCAGATAATGCAGTTCTTGGAAAGGTAGATATCGCACAAATTGAGAAGCTACACTATGATACGGCAAAAGAGCTCGGAATGGATGAAGCTTCATTACAAGAAGTAAAAAGTCTGCTTGAAGAGCTTAAAATTCTTTTAACTGGTATATCAATGCTTAAAGAACTTACAAAAAGAACCAGAGACTATCTTGTTTCTTTTGGAGAAAGACTCTCTGTAAGAATTGCAGCCGCTTATATTACAACAGATGGCACCCCTGCAAAATTCTACGATGCATGGGATTGTGGTTTTACATCAAACTCAGATTTTATGTCAGCTGAACTTTTAGAAAGTGTATGGACTGATATTCCAAAATCATTTGAAAACTATAAGAATGGCAGTCAAAAAGAAATTCCAATTGTAACAGGGTTCATTGCAAAAGATAAAAATGGATACATTACAACACTTGGGCGTGGAGGAAGCGATCTTACAGCAACAATGATTGGAGCCGCAATAAAGGCTGAAGAAATCCAAACATGGAAAGATGTTGATGGTGTTTTAAGCGCAGATCCACGAATTGTAAAAGAAGCAAAAACAGTGAAAAATATTACCTACCAAGAAGCAGCAGAGCTTGCATATTTTGGAGCACAAATTTTACACCCTCGATCGATGGCCCCATGTAGAAAGACAGGAACTCCTGTAAGAGTAAAAAACTCGTACAACATTCCGTTTGAAGGCTCTGTTATTACCGAAAATAAAACAAATGAACATCCCCCAGTTATTGCACTTACAAGTGTAAACAAGGTTACGGTTATTGATATTTCTTCAACAAGAATGCTCGGAGCATCTGGTTTTTTAGCACATATTTTTAACCTTTTCTTAAAATGGAATATCAGTATCGACGTGATTGCAACAAGTGAAGTTTCAGTGTCCTTAACTATAGACTCTAAAAATGAAATAAAAGGCCTTATCGAAGACCTTTCAACCGTTGCAGATATAAATGTAAAAAAAGATAAAGCAATTATTACCGTAATATGCGATGCGGAGCATTCAAGTGGTATTATTGCAAAAGGTTTTGCATCTCTTGAAAAAGAAGGCATTAACCCAGACATGATAAGCCAAGGAGCTTCTAAGGTAAATATTAGTCTCGTATGTGATAATGCGGATACTTCAAAAGTAATGAACACGCTACACAAAGCGTATTTTAGTATATAGAGGTAATACATATAATGCCGGAATTATGCCGATTTGAGGGAATGGTAATAAAAATGCTATTCAAAGATATTTCTCAGCACAATAAGCCTCATATTCATGTAATGTATGGAGAATATAAAGCTTCTGTTGGAATTGATGGTGAACTATTAGCAGGTTCATTACCTGTTAGACATTATAAGATGCTAGCGGGTTGGCTTGCGCTTCATGAAGAAGAATTATATCAAGCATGGAATAATGCCGTGCAAGGCATACAGTTTAGCAAAATAAAACCACTATAAGAAGGAGTCTCTATGAAAATTATTGATGGAATTGTATACGCTAACAAAGATGTTGAAAATATTGAAGTTGTATCTGTAAAAATTTTAGAGGACATGATTCTTCTACTAACGTTCAACAACGAAGAAGAAAGGCTCTTTGATGCGAGTACATTAGTTACTATGGAAGCCTTCAAACCTTTATTAGATTCAAATATATTTAACTCTTGTATAATAGTTGACGGAATTGTTACGTGGGACAACGGAAATATTGACATAGCACCAGAAACAATGTACAAAGAAAGTTATAAATATGAAAGATTAGAAGCATTCTAGCAAAGGACTAAAACATGAATATAGCATTAGTTGGCTACGGTAAAATGGGTCATATTATTGAGAATATTGCAAAGCAAAAAGGCCACTCGGTTATTGCAACTATCGATAGCTTTGCACAAGATGCAACTCATAAAGTTTCAAACAATGAAGAGCTTGCAGGGGCCATAAAAAATGTAAATCCAGATGTTATTATTGAGTTCACTCATCCTGATAGTGTATTGAGCAATATAAAAGCACTTTTGCCTCTTGGCGTCCCCGTAGTTGTGGGAACAACAGGATGGGCAAAGCATCTAAGTGAAGTTGAAAACCTTGCAAAGACTCATAACTCGGCCCTCTTTTATTCTGCTAATTATTCTATTGGTGTAAACATGTTTTACAAAATAGTAGAAGAGGCCTCAAAACTCATGTCAAACTATGAAGAATATGATGTGGCCCTTTGGGAAGCACACCATACTCAAAAGGCTGACTCCCCTTCTGGTACAGCTCTTGATTTAGCAAAAGCTGTTATGAGAGGAAATTCAAAAAAAACTGAAACGGTTATTGATGCCTTTCACACAAAACCACAAGCTCACCAGCTACATGTTTCGAGTACTCGAATTGGTTCTGTTCCAGGAACGCATACCGTTTTTTTTGACTCAATGGCAGATACAATCGAGCTTACACATACAGCTAGAAATAGGGAAGGGTTTGCTCTTGGAGCTGTGCTTGCCGCTGCTTGGCTGTTTGAAGGCCTTGAAAAGGGAACGCTTTCAAAGGGAAGTCTTTACACTATGAATAATATGCTTGGCTAATGACAGCCCTTTCTTTTCCTTCGCAATATAACTGCCTCGTGGTTCTCGGGCCAACAGCAGTTGGCAAAACCGCCCTTGCAGTAAAACTTGCAGAACATTTTAATGCAGAAATCTTATCAGCAGATTCGAGGCAAGTGTATAAAGGTTTGAATATTGGATCTGGAAAAGATTTGAACGAGTATACCGTCCCCTATCATTTAATTGACATTACAGATTTATCGCATGAATACTCGGTGTATGACTACCAAAGTGATTTTCACAAAGCTTTTTTAGGTATTACAAATCGTGGTGTTTTACCAATTGTTGCAGGGGGAACTGGTATGTACCTTGATGCGATTATTCGTGGTTATAATTTGGTAAAGGTACCCACAAATGAAACATTACGCGAAAGCCTTTTAGGAAAATCAATGGAAGAACTTGCAGAAATACTTGTTGAGTTAAAATCTAGGGTAGGAAAAACAGTTCACAATGACACAGATTTAACCGAGCATCATAGGCTTTTGCGCGCTATAGAAATTGAAACCTTTGAGCAAGAGGGAAACAGAGTAGAACTACAGACAATAGAAAAGAAGGTTAAAGTAAACCCACTTATTATTGGTACAACCTTTCCCCGCGATATGCTTCGCTCAAATATAAAAAAACGACTTTTATCACGTTTGGATGAAGGGATGATAGAAGAAGTTGAAGCTCTTCATAACGACTATTCATGGGAGCGATTGGAACGATTGGGTCTTGAATACCGTTTTATTTCAGAATTTTTACAAGGTAAAATTACAACAAGACAAGAAATGACCGATAAACTCTATATTGCTATAGGACAGTTTGCAAAGCGCCAAGAAACATGGTATCGTGGCATGCAAAAAAAAGGTGTAGAAATACATTGGCTTTCTCATGATGGCTCAAAGAAAGATTGTGAAAAGCTTGCTCGGTTTGAATACGCCCTCGAAATAATTCAACACGTATGAAAGATGTTATAGCAATTTATAATTCCAAAAACTCTTTTTTTGTTAATAAAACAAATCTTATGGCAACGATAGAGCCTCTCATTCGAAATATTGACATAGCAATTGTTATTCCTGCTTGCAATGAATACCCCACGCTTTTTGATACACTTAATTCACTTTTTCATTCTTATGGGAAAGTAGGAGAAGGCGAAAAAACTCTATGTGCCTTGGGCATTGTAGTAGTGGTGAACAATAAAAAATCTTCTTCAATCGACGTAAAAGAAAACAATCGTCAATTGCTTAAAAGTCTTTCAAATTTTCATCTTCCAAATTGTCCAATAATCACCATAGACCTTACAAGAGAAGGGTTTGAACTTCCAGAAAAACAAGGAGTTGGGTATTGCAGAAAATATGGCATGGATTTTGCGCTTTTGTGCAATGCTACCGTAATTGCATGTATGGATGCAGATACTTTAGTGAGCGAAAACTATGGTAAAGAACTTTTTGCTTTTTATGAAAGATGTAAAAGAGCTCGATTGGAAAAAAAGGCCGTTCCTGTAGGCGCCGTAACGCAGTTTGATCATCAACAAAATGCTGATAAAAAAGCAGAAGAAATTTCGCGTGAATATGAATGCTATATGCGTTCCCACAGTAAAAAGCTAAAAAAAGCAGGTACACCCTTTTGGCTATGGGCCTTAGGTCCAACAATAGTTTGCTCTAGTTATGGATATGCTGGATGTGCAGGAATGAACAAAAGAGTAGCAGGTGAAGACTTTTATTTTTTACAATCACTTGTAAAGCTTCACATACAGCAACAAAACAATGGCTTTTCTCAGGATGACATTAAAAAGGCGTTGGATTTTCCTATTCTTAATTGCACGGTTTGCCCGCAGTCAAGGTATTCAGATAGGGTTCTTTTTGGTACTGGAAAAAAAATACAAGATGTAAAGCAGGGGAAGGATATTATTCAGTGCTATGATGACGCCTTATATGAAAGTCTTGAGTATTTTTTTAGGTTGTTCGTAGAAGCAAAAGGAACCCCAGGTTTGTTTTTTGAAAAAATAAAAAAAAATCTTCCCCTTATATGGCAGTTTTTACAAAGTGAAAACTTTTTTGCCATTTGGGAAGAATTGTACCGCCAAAATAATAAAAGTGATAAGCGCATTTATAGCTCATTTCATTCATGGTTTGACGGATTAAAGATTTTAAGACTTATTCACGCATTAGAACGCAAGAATAAAAATTAAGCTACAACTACAGATGCGCTGATATTTTCCATTTTTTTCAAATAGCCAGTTCTAACACAACTTTCAAAAAGTTCTCTTTCAATAAAGTCTGTTGCTACTTTTTGGTAACCGTCAAATTCTCTTGTAATGCGTACTACAAACCCATCTTCAGTTTCTTTTTCGATAGTCAAATAATCGCAAGGATTATGGCTTTTAATAGAATAACAACTCATTTTTTTTCTCCCGTTATTTGAAGTTATTATGCAATAATTGCTATACTTAATTATCGGGATATTAAAAAAAATTATTAGAAAAAAGGCTTATTTATGGTATAATGGTTTATGCTCTTTACAGACTCCCACATCCATATAACACAAATCCCAAATTGGGCGCCAGTAGAACAGGATGGGTACGCCTCGCCGGTTTGTGCTTGTGCACATAGCCCAGAAGAGTGGCAGGACTTGGCTGTTTTTTCAAAATATAAGAGAGATTCTATTATCCTTTCATTTGGCATTCACCCGCAGTTTCCTCAAGTCTCGTATATAGAAAAGCTTGAAAGCATTTTACGAAATGGGAGCAAGGATGAAAAGTGTGATTGCATTGGAGAAGCAGGATTTGACCTTTTTAATGATGAATACAAACAAACAATTGAGGCTCAAATTGAAGTATGGAGTGCACAACTTGAATTATGTGAAAAATATAATTTTCCACTCATTGTTCACAGCCGCCATGCCCTCGATAAAGTATTTGCAGATGCAAAAAAGTTATCAAAAATTCGCTCAGTAATTTTCCACTCATTTCCAGGATCTCCATTAGAAGCTCAATCTCTATTAAAAAGAAATATAAATGCTTTTTTTTCTTTTGGAAAGCCTATTCTAAATGGTAATAAAAGAGCTATAAAATGTGTGCAAGAATTACCAATTGAATGCATTTTGGCAGAAACAGATGCACCTTTTCAAACTTTACGAGGGGAAGAATTTACTCCTGCAAGTGATATTATAAAAGTATATGCAAAAATTGCAGGACTAAGAAATATAGATATAGAGGTAATTTGCTGCTCTTTAGAGAAAAATTTTTACAAAGCTTTTAGGGCTTAGTTTTCTAAAATAATTTCTATCAGAACTGGGTTGTGGTCTGAATGCACAAAGCCTTCATCTAGAGTTCTTACGCTTTCAATGGTTATATTTGGAGAAACTATAAATCCATCAATGACATAATGTACCCAAGAGTCTTTTTGCTGTTTATCATAGGGCGCATGCAGGGATCTCCCAGTAGGGGTGCTATCATCAAATACGTATTGCCATTCTGGAGAAGGGAGGCTTTCTTGCGTAAGATTTCCAGGACTCCAATAATTTTCATCTTGAGGATACTTTGTTTTATCAACGGTTGGAAACCATTGGTTAAAATCTCCGCCAGCGACTACATAATTTCCCTTTTCATACTCGCTTTTCAAAGTATCCATGAGAAGTTCTGTTTGAGCTCTTTGGACTTCTCCGTCATCATAGGCTTCTAAGTGAAGATTAATTAGAACAAGTTCTTTTCCATGTTCACTGAGGGAAACTCTTGAAAGAAGCAAGCAACGCTTCATATTTACCGTTCTTACGGGCCACGTAAAGGGCACAGAGAGAGAAATCCGTTGTGAGTTTTCAAGAGCATGCATTGAGAAGGTGCCTATTCCAGCTTCTACCTTTCCAATTGTTGGAAGGGGAAAAGGAACATATGAAGCTTTAAAATTGTACGCATAGGCAGAACCCATTTGGGTAGTTGTATGGAAGTAGTCGCGCTGATTAATAAAATACGATCTCTTTGAGTCTTCATCTATTTCTTGAAAAAACCAAAAATCTACAGGGTTTTGCTGGATAAATTCAGAGATTCCTGTGAGGTTATTTTCAACAATTTCGATACTATCGGGGCGAACCTTTTCTCCGCCATCAAGAAAAAAGTCTTCATTTTCACTTAGTGACGCATAGCCAATATTCCATGTAATGATGCTTATAGGCTCTTTTGCGCTAATTTTTTGGCTTAATATACCTTGCTCAAACAAAGTACCTTGGAGCTTGCTATATGCTACCATCTCAGTTGGTTTTGGCCGATACTCAGTAACTGTTAGGATGCCCAGTAAAATAAATACAACTAATACAATATCAATTGCTAAAAAAAGAAAACGTCGAACAGATTTTTTCATGCCTAAATTGTAACATATTCTTATAAAATAAGCAAATAGTATTTGACAAGATGACTCTATTATGGTATCTTTTAAAGTGAATTAATCTATAATTTTGGAGGACAATGATGAATTTACCGTTAATTATTGCTCTCCCCTTTGTTGGAATAATTCTTGGATGGACTATTCGCTGGCTTTATGCCAGATTTCAATTATCTGCCTCAGAACAATTGGCAGAACGTGTAAAAAAAGATGCTGTTAAAGAAGCTGAGGCACAAAAAAAAGAAATTTTACTAGAAGCGAAAGAACAACTCATTCGGGAGCGCAATCAACAAGAGCGGGAGAATAGAGAGTGGCGTGCAGAATTACAACGCATGGAAAGAAAAAATGCGCAAAAAGAAGAATCTCTTGATACAAGGGCACAAGGATATGATAAGCTAGAGCAAAAATATTCTGAAAAAGAACAAGACCTTGAGAAAAAAGCGGAACTGCTTTCAAAAGAAGAAGAGCGCTATAGAAAAGAGCTTGAGCGAATTTCCGGGTTAACTGCAAATGAAGCAAAAAATCTTATTATTGCAAATCTTGAAAATGAAGCAAAGCGCGATGCTCAAGCCCTATTAAATAAAATAGAGCAAGAAGCTCAAGTTGCTTCAGAAAAAAAAGCTCGTGAACTTCTTGTTTCAATTATTCAAAGAATTGCTACGGAAGTAACAGGTGATATTACGGTTTCAACAGTATCACTTCCTAGCGACGAAATGAAGGGTAGGATTATTGGCCGAGAAGGGCGAAATATTCGGGCTCTTGAGACATTAACAGGTGTTGATGTAATTATTGATGACACCCCAGAAGCTGTTGTTATTTCTTGCTTTGATCCAGTGAGAAAAGAAATTGCAAAGAGTTCTCTAGAGAGACTTATTACTGACGGGCGAATCCACCCTGCACGAATAGAAGAAATTGTGCAAAAGGTTACGCACGAAACACAACAAAAAATATATGAAGAAGGCGAAAAAGTACTCTTTGACCTTGGAATCCATAATATGAACCAAGAAGGTGTTCGTGCTTTGGGGCGACTTTACTTTAGAACAAGTTACGGACAAAATGTTTTATACCACTCAAAAGAAGTTGCTACTATTGCAAGTCTTATTGCTGGTGAAGTTGGCTTGGACAAGGATATTGCAAAACGTGCTGCTTTATTGCATGATATTGGGAAAGGGGCTGAAACAGATTCTGATCAAAACCATGCGGAAATCGGTATGGAAATGGCACGAAAAATGGGTGAAGATGCACGCATTATAAATGCTATAGGGGCTCACCATAATGATATTGAGCAAGAAACAATCGAGGCAATTATTGTTCAAATAGCAGATGCAATTTCTGCTGCACGCCCAGGGGCTAGACGCGAAACAATCGATAATTATGTCAAACGTCTTGAAAACCTTGAAAATATTGCAGAGAGTTTTGATGGTGTTGAAAAGGCATTTGCTATTCAAGCAGGTAGAGAGCTTAGAGTTCTTGTAAATGCAGATAAAATTCCTGACAACGATGTAAAGGAAATGGCTAGAACAATTGCAAAGCAAATTGAAAATGATCTTCAATATCCGGGTAGAATAAAGGTAACAATGATTAGAGAAACTCGAATCATTGAGTATGCTCGCTAAAGGCAAAAAAAGTTCCTCTCTATGAGGAACTTTTTTTTTATCCTAATGGTCTGGGTAAGTTTCCAGTAGGTGAGCTGTAAGTAAGTCATTTACAGTTTGCCTTGTTTGAAGTGTTTCTTTAGCACAAGCTAAGCCGTATTGGATACACCGTTTAATAGGCTTTTTTGTTACATATCCCATTAAAAATCCTGAGGCAAAAGCATCTCCTGCCCCAATGGTGTCTGCTATCATAGGTGGCACATAAGGTTTTTCATTCCATGTTTCACCGTCAATATGAACCATAACTCCTTGTTCACCAAAAGTAATAATAAATTTTGAAAATCCCAATTTTTTGAATTTTTCTGCAGTTGCCACATCTGGGATGGCTTCTTCACCTAAAAGGCTTGCTGCTTCAAATTCATTACAGCCATATAGGTCAACAAGGTGTGCATAGGGAAGAACTTTTCTTGCAATATCGGGAGCTGTTGCATTTTGAAAAACAAAAATACCCTTATTTTTTTTTAACTCATAGAAATCCTTAAAGGCATCTTCATTAATGTTTGAGTCTATGGTAAATACATTTATTTTGTTATTAATAATAAAATTTTTTACTTCATCATCAAGGGTAATTTCATCCAAAATATCGGTACAGTACACGCAAGACGCAGGTTTTCCCGAGCTGGCCATTATAGAAAAAAGGGCCGTTTTTTTTGTTTCACTTTTTCTTAAAAGCGTTGTATCAACGCCCTTACTGCTGAGCTCATTGTGAAGATATTCACCAAAAATGTCTTTTCCAATAACTGAGCACATTGCCGTTTCTAATCCTAAGTTTTTAAGATTTAAAGCCATCCCACGGCCAACTCCGCCTGGTACAAGTTCTACTACCCCATCGCGATACGCCTCTGTTCCGTCATCCTCGTAGCTAAAGGCTTTTATATCAACCGACACATTTCCAATACTTAAAATTTTACTACACATGTATCAACTATACAATGCCTTTAATGACCTGTCAATATTAAAAAAGGTTTTCTTTTTCTACCTTGCAAAATTAACTAACATTTGCTATTATTACTTATTACATATTTAGGAGTTTTTAATGTCCACCCCATTACAAAGTTATTTACAGTCGGTATCGCCAGAAAAGCAAAACGCGCAAATGATTGCCTATGTGGCAAATTTACAATTAACGGCCGAAGTTAACCCTTCAATTGCTTCTTCTGTTGTGGCAGAGCTAGAAGCGCAACGTTCGCACCTAAAACTTATAGCAAGTGAAAACTACTGTTCTATAAATACTCAAGTTACCATGGGGAACCTTTTAACTGATAAATATGCTGAAGGCTATCCTGCACACCGTTATTATGGGGGATGTGATAATATAGACGATATTGAAACGGCAGCTGTTGAAGAAGCAAAGCTTCTTTTTGGGGCAGAACATGCTTATGTACAGCCTCACTCTGGGGCAGATGCAAATCTTGTTGCTTACTGGGCAATATTAAATAATCGCATTGAAATGCCAGCTTTGGAAGAGTTGGGTGAAACGAATGTTTCAAACCTTAGTGCAGAGCAGTGGGCAGCATTGCGTGCAAAGCTCGGGCATCAAAAAATGCTTGCACTTGATTATTATTCAGGTGGTCACTTAACGCATGGCTATAGACAAAACGTATCTTCTAGAATGTTTGATGCGTATTCATACACAGTAAGTAAAGATACAGGCCTATTAGACTATGATGAAATAGAACGGCTAGCAATGGAAATTAAGCCAGCGTTACTATTAGCAGGATATTCTGCCTATCCTAGGGCAATAAACTGTAAGAGATTTAAAGAAATTGCAGAAAAATGCGGGGCAGTATTTATGGTAGACATGGCTCACTTTGCAGGTCTTGTTGCAGGTAAAGTGTTTACTGGTGATGAAGACCCCGTAAAATGGGCAGATATAGTTACAACAACAACGCATAAAACTCTCAGGGGCCCTCGTGGAGCATTGGTTCTTTGCAAAGAAGCCTTTGCAGAAAGTGTAAACAAAGGATGTCCGCTTGTTTTAGGTGGACCCTTACCGCATGTAATGGCAGCAAAAGCTATTGCTTTTAAGGAAGCTCGAAGCAAGGATTTTGAAACTTATGCCCATAAGGTGCAAGAAAACGCAAAGTGCTTAGCACAAGAATGTAGTAAGCTTGGTATGAAGCTACAAACGGGTGGAACAGACAACCACCTAATGCTTATAGATGTTACAACATACGGACTAACTGGACGACAAGCTGAAAATGCTCTTTTTGACTGTGGTGTTACGCTTAATAGAAATTCACTTCCCTTTGACCCGAATGGAGCATGGTGGACAAGCGGTATTAGAGTTGGAACCCCTGCAACAACAACGCTAGGCATGGGTAAAGATGAAATGGCAGAAATTGCCTCAATTATAGATACAGCACTCAAAGGAACAAAACCAGGACTTACAAAAGATGGAAAACCAGCAAAAGGAAAAATTGACCTTGATGCAA
>CAYJFX010000034.1:0-19070 GCA_964369735.1 uncultured Treponemataceae bacterium | reverse complement strand
ATTCATTGACAAATCACTATACTTCTTATAATAATTATCAGCAAATTCACCTTTAGCAAACTGTTTAGAATCATTAGTTAACTCGTCAACCTTATTTAACTTAATTTGAATTTGTTCAATTAAGTCATAAAGTTTAAGTGCTAATTCATCTATTTTCGCTTCATTAATACCGCTCGCATTATTCATACTCTACCCTCTATCTTAACTCTACAATAATATTATCACTTTTAAACGTATATTGTCAACAATTATAAATATCTTTACAAAAAAAGAGTAATAATACTCTTACCATGTAATTGATTCTATTGTCTTATCTACAATTCTTTTTATATCATCTTCAGTAAATGGTTTTGGAAGCATATCAACAACTGGATATGTAAAAGCCTTATCAATCGCTTCTTTAGAAGAATCTCCTGTGATTAAAGATACCGGTATCTTACTAAATAAATTAGCTTGTTTAAAATATTCTAATACTTGAAAACCATCCATTATAGGCATATTTAAATCAAGTAACATACACTTAATTTTACCATTATTAGCAAGTACTGCATCTATTGCCGCTTTACCATTTTCTATCATCATTAATTTATACGGACCACTATACTTAGTCTCTATAAACTTTCTAACTATATTAGAATCGTCTACTACTAAAATATATTGATCAGAACTAGAAGCAACATCCTCTACTACCGTATTTTGTACAGGCACTTGTTGTTCCACTATTGCTTCACCAACCTGTTCACCTGACATATACCTTTTAACTAAATTCATTACATTAGTAGCTTCAGTATTTAATTTATTAAAATCATCATAAACATAAGTTTTATTATTAGCTTTACTCTTAACCTCGTGATCATACGAAATCTCTGCTAGTTTAGTAAAACCAAAATACTTAGCATCACTCTTTAAAGAATGCACTAAAATAGCATAATTATTCATATCATTAGCTTCTAAAAAAGAATTAAGTCTTCTCATTTTATCAGGACAACTCATCATAAAATCATTTAAAGTATCATTATAAGTCTCTATATCTCCAAATATTTCTAAACTCTTATTAACATCTACACCATTACTTATCAATAAATTAATATCCATATCATCCATCCTTATCTTACATTACATACCCTAATAATACACCTTTAAGGTCAAGTAGTCAATTGAAACTATCTTTTATAAATAAAATATGTTATAGTCATAACCATAAAAGAGGTGATAAATTTGCACGTATATGATGAAATTAAAAATCCAAAAGAATTATTTAACTATATTAACGAAAGATGGGAAGAAGGATTTATCAGTCGTATAAGAAACAAAGTCCATGTACCAAAAGATAAAGATTATAAAACTTATTTAAGAAACGAGATATACTATCGTACTAATGACTACATGACTCTACCAGACTTAGACTATGCTACTTTATTTGAAAAAATAGAATTCGCAAGATTTTGGCTTGATAAAAATGATTATGATTATAAAGTACTATTTATTTTCTATGATCTAATTACAAAAAAAGAATTACCACACAATGCTTTCATTGTCTACAAAGAAGATAATTTAGATAAAGTGTACTATTATATGGAATTATCTGATTATTATGATAAAGGAATGTATCGTTTCAATTCTTACAAACAAGCCATTAACTACGTAAGAGATAAATTCATCGAAAAAGGAATTTCTTCTAAAAAGAAACTCCCTGATGAACAAAATATTAAAATATATCACTATGACCATATCTTTAATGCTTCTTATAGTGACTATATCCAAAATACCCAAGACTTAAACTGTTTTAGTATAGAAATAGATCATACTAAACAAATCTATTGATTTTGATTATAGACAATTAACTGATGTTGACATCTAGTACAAGCAACATAGAAAAGATACTTCTCTTCTTCAGTATAACAATTGTCTTTTTTCGTGTATATAATTACACTATCAAACTCTAACCCCTTAGCTATATAACTAGGAACAATTATAAGTTCTCTATTAAACTTCTCACTACCCTTAAGTATAAGTCCTATATTAGGATAATCTTCTTTTAATAACTCATATATAATTTCTGCTTCTTCTTTAGTTTTAGTAATAATAGCTAGTGACTTACTATGTTCTTTCAAACTCATAATATCACTAAGTAAATCACTCTTTAAATTAGTTTCTATCTTTTTTACAACTGGTACATTATTACTCTTTCTAATAGCTTGTATATGAGAAAGACCAAGTATCTTATTAGTATATTCAATAATCTCTTCACTAGAACGATATGTTTTCATAAGTTCTAAGTACTTACCATCTTCATCCACTATATCCATTATTTGATTTAAACTATCATATCTATAATATGGATTAATTGTTTGATTAACATCTCCTAATATCGTAAGACCTGCTTTTTTAAATATCTCTTTAATTATTATATATTGAAGTCTTGTATAATCTTGTGCCTCATCTATGATAACTTCTTTAATAAGGCCCTTATACATAAATCCTTCTAACAAACCTTTTAAGTATATAAAGACACATGCATCTTGATAAGTTATTTCCTTACCACTCATACTCTTTTTCACTTCAAAGTAATCAAGTTCTCCACCATAACTATTTATAAATATTTTACTAGTAAAAAACTGAATAAATAATTCTTTGTAATCTTTTTTAAGACCAAGAGATTCTTTTAGCACTTTTTCATACACCTTAGCAAAAGTCTTCTTACCACCATTTTGATCATTACAAATTTTAAGAGCCATTTCTCTCACTCTATCAAATAATAATAAACTAGAGTAACGGTTATGAAACATTTCATCCAAAGCTTCTTTAGAATAATAAAAGTCAGGATGATTATAATCTTCACTAAAATGTAAATTAGAAATATAATCTTTGACAAATAGATTTAAGTCATCAATTATCTTATCACTTTGCTTATACTTAATAAGTTTGATATTTAAATTTTTATCATGATAATACTGTTCAATAAAGTTAGTAAATGTTTGAACAGCTTTAAACTCAAGTATATTATCATACATAAAACCATCAAAAGTTGTTTGTAAAGTATTATCCTCACCTAACTCTGGCAATACATTTGATATGTATTCTGAAAATACTTTATTAGGAGAAAATATTAAAACATTATTAGCACTTAAGTTTTCTATTTTATAAAGTAAGAAAGCAATTCTATGTAATGCTACCGAGGTTTTACCAGAACCTGCTATTCCTTGTACAACTAATGTTCTATCCTCTACATTACGAATAACTTGGTTTTGTTCTTGCTGAATTGTATTAACAATATTCTTCATCTTATCATTAGCCTCTGTTGCTAATACTTCTTGTAATACATCATCATCTATTTGTAATTTACTATTTAATATTCTAAGTAGTTTACCATTTTCTATTTTAATTTGCTTTTTATCAGTAAGTTCACCTTCGACAATACCTCTAGGAGCTTTATAAGAAGTTTTACCTACTTCAGCATCATAAAACAAACTACAAATAGGTGCCCTCCAGTCATAAACATAATGATAGTTATCTTCATCTACATGTGTAATACCTACATGTATTTCTTCTTCTACTCCATCATCAAATACAAATGATCCAAAATAAGGACTACTTTGTACTCTAAACAATTTACGAAAGTAACTACCTCTTCCTTCTGCAAGAGCTACCTCTAAATCTGAACTAGTAATCATTGATTTCATTTCATTCGCATCCATACTACCACGTGAATCCCACATCAACTCTTTAAATTCAATTATCTTCTCTTCGCGATCATATAATTCTTGTCCTAAAGATGATATTTTCTCACCTACTAAAGCATTTACTTTCTCTAAGTGCTTCTCTTCTTTTTCCCAAACCTCTTTTGTTACATCCATCTTAATCCCTCCTTTTTATACAACAAAAAAACCGATTCATAAAACTGAGCCGTTATATGTGTCTAATTTAAGTTTTCAAAACGCCACTACCAAGATAACACAAAAAAAAGAGTATGTCTACTCTTTTAATATATTTAATAGTTTGTATTAAGAAATTCATCCCCTGGTTCTGTTATTTCTAATGAGTATACTTGTAGTGCCCATCCATTAGATGAATAATCACTTTTTTGCCATACTCCCTTAACAGTTACCCAAGTACCTTCAACAGGAATAATTTCATCATACTCTATTTGTAATCCTGCATAACCATCATCTCCACAACAACCAGGAGTATTTCTAGTAACGAAAAATTCTCCTTCCTCATAGAAATAATAATCAACATAAATTAAACCTTCTAACTGGACAACTTGACCATTATAAGTAGAAGGATTATAAAACATATCATTAGTATAACTAACAAATATTTTGTCTGTTATAACTTTTACATCTTCATCAGGAATAACAGAATCAGATGAAATATTTACATCACGATACTCTGTTCTTGTACTACATCCAATAAAGAAAACACTAATAATTAATAATAAAGTGATTTTTCTTAACATTTTTTCATCTCACCTACTTTACTAATTATACTAAATATTACAAAACCAATCAAGTTTGTTAATACAATAGTACCACCAGTAGGCAAATTAAGCATATATGACGATATAATACCAATCACAAAACAAATAATTGAAGTAATCACCGAACATACGATAACACTCTTAAACGTTTTAAATAAGCGCATAGATGTTAAAGCTGGCAGTATAAGTAAACTAGAAATAAGTAGTGTTCCCATTAACTTCATCCCCATAACTATCGTAATAGCAGTTAATAAAGCAAGTAACATATTATATAAGTTTACTTTAATACCAGTAGCTCTAGCAAAATTCTCATCGAAAGTAATTGCAAATATTTTATTATAGAAAAATATATATAAGATAAGAACAATTATACAAAGAATAATACTAACTACTAAATCTGCACTAGAAAGTGCTAATATTGTACCGAACAAAGTATTACAAACATCAGTATTTAAACCAGTTGTCATTGACACCGCAATAATACCAATTGTTAAAAAAGTAGTCGATACAAGCGCAATAGCAGAATCACTATTAATTTTACTATTACTAGTCATTCTAAGTAATAAGAAAGCTACTATTACAACTAAAATAATTGTAAACACAGTAGGATCAATAGGAAAATAAAGTTCAAAAAACGGAAGTATATTCAAAGCTGCTGCTATTGAAGCTGCACCAAAAGCTGTATGTGAAAGACCATCACCTATCATTGAATATCTCTTAAGAACTAAACTAACTCCTAATAAAGCACAACATAAAGTTACAAGTATTCCTACAATAAAAGCTCTTTGTATAAAGAAGTATGAAAACATATCACCAATTTCATAGAAAAAATCAATCATTCGCATCCTCCAATAAATATTCTTTCATAATATTTTTTAAACTCGGCGGCAATTTATTTTTCCCTTCCCTAACACTGAACGCTAACCCTTCTGCCACACCTTTCGTGTGGTATGGGTCTTGACCTAATATGACCACTTTCACATCATCAAAGCCTGTGAGAGTAAATGCTCTAAAAATACTTTCTTTATCTGGAAAGATATTATAATTTTTTTCCTCTTTTTCCAGCTTTTTTAGGATTTCATTAAACCATTCACTTTTTAGCTCATCATCTAATATTTTTCCCCATTTACTACCCATAATAGTTTTAAGCATTCTTTCTCCTATCTAACTATGATATTAATCAGTCTGTTTTTTATAAACACTGTTTTAACTATAGTTTTACCATTTAGCGCGGCTGCTATTTTCTCTATAGCTTTCACGCTTTCTAATACCTCTTCTTCTTCTGCATCATTTTTTACATTTTCTCTAGCTACTATTTTGCTATTTATCTGAACTGCTATTTCTATTTCATCTTTCACTATTTTGCTATCATCAAATTTCGGATAAGCTTCGTTAAATATAGAATATTTGCCGCCCACTCTTTCCCATAACTCTTCCATGATATGCGGAATGCATGGCGCTAATAGTTTCATCATATCTTTCACTACATCTTTTAGTAAATCATGATTAATCTCTTCATTAGTTAGGTATTTATTGATAGCATTATTAAGCTCCATAATTCTAGCTATAGAAGTATTGAATCCGAATTTATCGAAATCTCTAGTCACACTCTTTATAGTAAAGTGTCTGTTATACTCTAGTTCCCTTTCTTCTTTTCCCATATTTTCCGAGAGAATTTTACCGCTTAGCCTTCCACTCTTTTCATAAACTTCTAAGATTAAATTTTCTATTCTCTCTAAAAATTTAGCTATTGATTTAATGCCGTCATTACTCCAAGGCCCGCCGTCCAAATAATTGAACCCGAACATCAAATAAGCTCTAAGCGTATCTGAACCGAACTCGTCCACTATTTCATCCGCGCTTACAGTATTACCCTTGCTCTTGCTCATCTTGTTTCCGTCTGTCCCTAAAATCACGCCTTGATGAACTAAGCTTAAGAATGGCTCATCGAAACTAATATAGCCTTCATCATTTAAGAATTTAGTGATAAATCTACTATATAGCAAATGACTAGTAGCATGCTCGAATCCGCCTACATATTTATCCACTGGACAAATTTTATCCGTCCAATCTTTTTCGAAAGGTTTTTCATGATTGTTCGCATTAGGATATCTTAATTGGTACCAGCTAGAACAAGTGAATGTGTCTAGCGTATCCCCATCTCTTTTAGCTTTACCACCGCACTTAGGACAAGTGGTAATCATAAATTCTTCACTGCTCTCTAGTGGGCTTTTCCCGCTAGGCTTAAATTCCACATCATAAACTAGCCTTACTGGTAAGTCTTTTTCAGGAACAGGAACCTCTCCGCAATGATCACAATACACCATAGGAATAGGACATCCCCAATATCTCTGACGACCTACGCTCCAATCTCTTAATTTGTAATTTATCTTACTTCTGCCGCAGCCTTCTTTTTCTAACTCTTTTACTATTTCAGTTTTAGCTTCCTCACTACTAAGTCCATTAAACCTGCCTGAGTTTACTAGTTTTCCATAGCTAGTGAAAGGAAGGTCTGCTCCATCCACCACTCTTAGCACTTCTATATTATATTTTTCTGCGTATAAATAATCTCTATCATCATGCGCTGGCACGCCCATCACCGCGCCCGTTCCATAATGACCAAGAACATAGTCCGCTATATGCACAGGTACTTTCTCGCCATTGATCGGATTAGTGACATATGAACCAGTGAACACCCCCGTTTTTTCACTTACTGTGCTAGTTCTTTCTATATCATCTTTCTTGCTAGCTAAATATATGTAATCTGCCACTTCTTTTTTCTTTTCTTCAGTGGTCAATTTTTCTACCATGTCATGCTCAGGAGCTATAGCCACCCACTTCACGCCATGAAGAGTATCTGCTCTACTAGTGAAGCATACTAGTTTTTCTCCATTTTCTAGGATAAAATCTATCTCCGCACCTTCACTTCTTCCTATCCAATTTCTTTGGGCTAGTTTAGTTTTTTCTGGCCAATCTATTTTTTCAAGGCCGGCTAAAAGTTTTTCGCAATAGTCAGTGATTTTAAAAAACCATTGATTCATTTTCTTTTTCACCACTTCACTAGAGCATCTTTCACATTTTCCGTCTATTACTTGCTCGTTAGCTAAAACAGTATTACAAGAATCACACCAATTGATCGGTGAGTTTTTCTTATAAGCTAAACCTTTTTCATAAAGCTTTAAAAATAACCATTGAGTCCATTTGTAATACTCTTCATCACAAGTCTTGATTTCATAATCCCAATCAAATGTTCCACCTATTTTTTTAAGCTGCTCCTCCATCACTTCTATGTTCTTTTCTGTGCTGTCCTTAGGATGCACACCTGTTTTAAGCGCGTAGTTTTCAGCAGGAAGACCGAACGCATCAAACCCCATAGGATGAAAAACATTATACCCATTCATTCTCTTATATCTAGCATAACTATCACTTAGAGCATAATTCCACCAATGCCCTAAATGCAGTTTAGCCCCGCTAGGATAGCTGAACATCTCTAGCATGTAATACTTGTTTTCTATGTCTTCTTTATCAAACTTATAAAGTTCGCTTTCGCTCCACTTTTTTCTCCACTTTTCTTCTACTATTTTATAATCCATTTCTTTTTTACCTTTATCCTTTAACCGTATACTACTTCGTCATCTTTCTTGTAGCCGCTATCTTTATATTCATCTTCCTTTAAATCTTCTGCATTAGTTAGCATATCATTTAAATCATCTTCTTCTATTTCGAGCTGAGCAGTGGCATTTTCTGTATCTCTAAGATTTTTCTCGCTCTCGCCTATTTTGAAGAATTGGGTGAATACTAACATCAGCATCACCGCCAGCGCTGTTATGCACGCCACTTTTATCACCATCTTTAATATTTTGACGCTTCTTTCTGTCATTTCTCACCCTCTTCCTTTTTAGTAATTTTACTAAACCATTATACAACACTGAAAAGAAGTTTGCAAGAATCTTGTTAAAATACTTTTGACTAAAAAAGAAGGATAATAGAAATATTAATAGGAAAAATATATTAAACTCTCCATTATAAAAAATATATTGATTAATATAAAATATACTTCCTACTAATATTACACTTAAAAAATCTAGACTTTGGTTAAATATATCTTTGAATATTTTTCCTTTTTTTATATTTAGCATTTTGAAAAATGTATAGACTATAGTAGCTATTACTGCTGATAGCAGAAATGAAATTAATATGAGAAACTGATTTCCTATGCTCATTTTCTATTTAAATATCCTTTTTAGCACGCTTTCATTTTTCCCTTTATTTTTAGAAAAGTCTACGCTGTCTATATTTCCAGTGATAGACAGCACCCCCGATTCTAAATCTAATTTTTCTACATTTAACTCACTACCGCTCACACTCATGCTAGACTGGCTTAACTTCACCGTCACATTTTTAGGCGTGGCTGAATTTACTTTTTTTACGCCGACTATATCTATCTTTTTCCTGTCTACTAAATTCGCCTTTACCTTCTCTGTTTTTTCTTCCATTTTTCTATCCCCCTTTATGCTACTTTTTCTAGAACAACTTTTCCATTAATATAGCTTTCTATATAGCTTGCTGCCGTGTTTCCTGCATATTTTCTGAACGCATCTTTCAAGTCTTCTGGCGTCACATTTCTCCCTGCATTTTCTTCATAATAATATTTAAGTGCTTTCATAAATTTTTCATCACCGATTATCTCTCTTAATCCGTCTAACATTAATACCCCTTTCACATATGCCATATACACATACTCTGGTTCTGTGCCGTATTCATTAAGATCTCTATCCATAGATGTATCCAGCTCGCCGAACACATCTGTATAAACTTCCACGAAGGTCATATAACTATTGCTAGTATTAGTTAGCATTTCCTCCTTACTTCTACCGTAGCCTTCATTTTTCTCAAAGAAAAGCAGTGCAGAGTATTCTGTTAAACTTTCGTCCAAAAAGCCATATTTATACTCATCATTTCCTACCACTCCATACCACCACTGATGCGCCACCTCATGCACAAGGGTGTGGATATAATCTTCATATAGAGATATATCATCGCTCACTATCACTAGGTTAGAAAACTCCATGCCGCCATGAAGAAAATTAGCTTCTACCACACTAAGTGATGGATAAGGATATTTTCCATACATTTCATTAAATGTAGTCACACTATCCACTAAAGCTTGTAAGCTTTTTTCTGGTGACTGATCATTATAGTAATGATAGTTTAGCGTGATGCCATCTACCTCTTCTGTAAGTGAACTAAAATCATCACTAATTACCGCTGCAAAAGATCTTATACCTTTAGCTACATACGCTCCGCTATCATTCAAGTCACCACTAGCCACTATTTTAGCGCCTTCACTTTTTTCGCCGATTAAATTTATATCTACTTCATAGTTAGCTAAATCACTATAAAATGGATCTCCATTATAACTATATGGACTATGGTCAAATTCTCCATCCTCATGCACCGCAGCTATAGGATAAAACTGTCCGAGGTTCAGCGTATTTTCTCCATACCCATATCTATGATTTATATTAGGAAGAGTCGCCACCCAAGCGATATCTATTTCCACATCTTTTCCGCTTTTTAGTGGCGAGTTTAAATATATTCTCAAAATGTCATTGTCCACATTTTTACTTTCTGTTTCTAGTGCGCCATCCTTATCTTTTACCTCTAACACTTGATGAACACCATAGCTTTCACCCTGCGGATAAGCTTCTTCCATGCTCAGCGGCCCTACTGGCGAATTCACCACACCATCACTAAACGCCTTGGCATAAATATGAAAATCGATATAATCTAAACTTTGCCCTGTTTGGTTTTCATATATTACAGTTTGTTCCCCTTTTAGACTCATATCATCCATGTCAATACTTAAACTGATATCATAATCAATGCCTACATCTTTTAGCGCGGCTTCAAAATTACTTTCATTTCCACATGCTGAAAAAGAAAGTGCAGCCACGCACATCATTGATAACCCTAATAATATTTTTTTACTCATATATTCACATCCTTTCTAATCTATAAATAAAAATATGAAAAACTATCATGAATTATGAAATAAAAGAGAAAATAGTTTGACAATTTAAAATAAATCTACTATAATGCCTGAAGAGAGTTAAGCGATAGGCTTGTAATTGACAGAAAGGTAAAAACCAGACTTCACCTCTCTATTTTTTTCGTAAAAAAAGAAGGTGAATAATTTTTTCTTTCTTGCAATTTTATGAAAAGCATAGTATAATAAGAGGACTAAAAAAAAGACAAACATTCAAGGAGAATAAAACAAATGATACAAGTGACAGATTTAAGCCTTCAATTTAGCGGCAGAAAATTATTCAGTAGTGTAAACATTAAATTCACTAAAGGAAATTGCTACGGTATAATCGGCGCGAACGGAGCAGGAAAAAGTACATTCCTAAAACTACTTACCGGAGAGATAGAAAGCACTAGCGGACATGTTAGCATAGAAAAGAATGCCAGAATGAGCGTATTGAACCCAAATCAAGACGCTTTCAATAATGAAACAGTTCTCCAAACTGTTTTACTAGGACACAAAAGACTGGTAGAAATCATGGAAGAAAAAGATGCGCTATACGCTAAGGAAGACTTCACAGAAGAAGACGGCGTGAAAGCGGGAGCATTAGAAGAAGAGTTCATGGAGTTAGACGGATGGAGTGCTGAGAACAATGCAGAAACGCTGCTAAGCAATATCGGCGTGCCTAGAGAAGTTTTCGAAAAGAAAATGGGCGATATAGATAGCAAGATGAAAATCAAAGTGCTACTAGCCCAAGCGTTATTTGGCGATCCAGATATTCTTATTCTAGATGAGCCTACTAATAACCTTGATACCAAAACTATAGGCTGGTTAGAAGACTACCTACTAGACTTCCCGAACACTGTAATCACAGTATCACATAATAGACACTTTTTGAACAAAGTTTGCACGCATACTTGTGACGTGGACTATGGCCAAATCAAAACATTTATCGGGAACTATGATTTCTGGTATGAAAGCAGTCAATTACTACTTCGTCAAGCTAAAGAGGCTAACAAGAAAGCTGAAGCTAGAGCTAAAGAGCTTCAAGACTTCATCGCTAGATTTAGCGCTAATGCTAGTAAGAGCAAGCAAGCTACTAGTAGAAAGAAAGAATTAGAAAAACTGACTATAGAAGACATCAAGCCTAGTAGCAGAAAATACCCTTATGTAAACTTTGATTTAGAAAGAGAAATCGGAAATGAAGTTTTAGAGCTAGAAAAATTATCTATTACTGGCGTTATTGATAGCGTAGACCTGAAAGTGAACAAAGGCGACAAAATAGCATTTTTCAGTGATGATACTCAGACGCTAACCACACTGTTTGATTGTTTAGCCGGAAAAGTGACGCACACTTCAGGAAAAATGACTTGGGGCAAAACTGTGAAAATCAGTCACCTTCCTAAAGAATATGATGAACTTTTCACTAATCAAGGAAACTTAATAGACTGGCTAAGCGAATTCAGCACAGAAAAAGATATCACATTCATCCGTAGCTGGCTAGGCAGAATGTTGTTCTCTGGTGAAGAAGTGCTGAAAAATGTTTCTGTTCTAAGCGGCGGGGAAAAAGTAAGATGTATGTTCGCTAAAACTATGTTAAATATGGGAAATGTTCTTATATTTGAAGAGCCTACTAATCACCTTGATCTAGAAAGCATCACCGCTCTAAACAAAGGTATGATAAACTACAAGAGTAATATCTTCTTCACTTCTTCTGACCAAGAGCTAGTGGGAACGGTAGCTAATAGAATAGTAAGATTCGAAAACGGAAAGAAAGTGTTTGACAAAGAAATCACTTATGAAGAATATGTAGAAAAATACATCAAATAAAAATAAAAAACACCTACAAAAAAAAGATGGAATAACCCATCTTTTTTTTATTCTTCTTTACAATGAATCCATTAAAAACATATTCGTTAAAAAGTTGCTTGCCCTCTAAGTAATTTTTTAAAGTTTTAATATGCTTTATAGTAGCTGGCGTTAGGACGACTTTTAATCTCCCACGCATTCATATTAGGATCAGTGAAATATATATCAGAGGGATCTGGATTATCCATGCTAGTAAATTGCCAATTACTATGAGCAAAATCAATATACTCTAAAACTGGAGGCGCACCAAATTCATCCCACCCCATAGTCATTATGCTTGTCACTGATGATGGCACGTTTATTTTCTTAAGCTTAGGTAAACCATGCTCTGCATATTCATAAATTAAATCTAGAGTTATATTCGTCACACCTTCTGATAGTATTATTTCTTCTAACTCTAAACATCCTTCTAAAGAATATGTTTCAAAATTTTCGATAATTGCTTTTATTTCTATTTTTTTTAAAGATACACACGAGTGAAAAGCATTTACATTAAACGTCGTCACCGTTTCTGGAATTAACACATTTACGACTGCTGTTTGTGAAAACGCATATTCTCCGATTTCTGTCACGCTTTCTGGTATCACTACTTCATTAATCAAATAGCAATTAGAGAATGCAGAAATTCCTATTGTTTTCACATTTTTTAAGTCTATTTCTTCTAAAACATAGCAAAGCCAAAATGCATTTTTTTCTATAATCTCTGTGTTTTCTGGAATATTTATATTTTTAAGCTTAATGCATTGATTAAACGCCATCTCCCCTATCATATCTATACTAGGAGGCAAATTGAAATATTCTATTTCTTCCACAAAGGCGAACGCTCGTCTTTCTAGTCTTTTGATTGACGTAGATAATAAAACACTTGTCACATCTTGATTTCGATCAACATTGAAAAAATTATTTGTTCTTCCATATATGCTTCCTACTATACCATTAGATAATATAGCTTCTGTTTTAAGAAAAGCTTCTGTGCATTGATATGCGTATTCTCCACCCATATACTCTACTTCCCTTTCTGTGACATCTGCTAGTTTTATATTAGGCACAGCAAATACTGCACTTATTTCCATACTTACTGGCGGCATATCAAACCAATATTGTTCGTTTAATTTATCATTGACGATATCTACTTCTTCATCAATGCTGAAATTTGATGCATCATATCTGGCATTAGTATTTAATACTGTTAAATTTCTTCCAAGATTCACGTATTCAGAATTTCCTTCTATAGAGCTATGCATATTATACTGATTAGCCCCTGATCCTAATTCTGCTGCAGTAAAAAAGTAAAATTCTCCACCTGCTAAGCTTGAGTTGGTAATACTATTATAGTTTTTATCTGCTGCTTTATATATAATTTTAAATTTAGTTTTTTCCGAATTATATATTACTTCTACTTCATTTTCACTAATAGTGTTTTCCGGATAAATTAGTTTAATTTTTACAACTTCAATTATTTCGATATCTATGCTTACATTGTTTAATGTTTCAATGTTAAATGTTTGATTTGACTCATTCGTTATTGTTTGATTTTCATTATTTATAGAAACTTTATTTATAGCATAATCTTCTGTCACTTGAATGGTAAAACTAAAATTCTCATTTTTCGTATAGCTAGGAATAGGAGTCACACTTCCATTTCCTGATACATTTAAATCTATATTTTTGATTCCTGCTATATCATCACCTAATAGCGTAGCTAAACTAGCGGCACTATTTACAGCATTATTAGCTGATTGAATCACTTTCGCATTAAGATTAAAATCATCATTAGTCGAAGGGTTTACGCTGAAAGTATTAGCTGATTTCTCAAGGAATGTATATGTAGTCCCTACTGTCATCACTAGTGGCTGACTATCTGCCTTGTCCATTAGGTAGTAGTATTGACCTATTCTTTCCCAGTAGTAAACTGAATTTTCATATGTAGTTAAATCATGATTAAGCGTATACGCCGTGCTATCAGTTCCTAAAAACTCAGCGTATATTCTTCCATAAGCTGACTGACTTTCTGCCGTCACTTCTAGAGAGACATCGCTCACTAGTGAAATGCTGCCGTCTAAAACGCTTTGAGATATTATATTTTGGTGACTGCTAGACTCATTCACTCCGAGGATTATTCTACCTGCACTTCCTGAGCTGCTAGTTTCAGCATCATCATTTAGCCATGAGCCAGAATATACTATGCTGCCTACAGCTAAAACGCAGATAGCTAGCAAGCATAATAGTGCTATATTTAATATTCCTATTTTAGATTTTGTTTCGAATTTTTTCATGTTTTTACCCCTCTTTTCAATCAAACTTTGACTAATAACATAACTTTTTAAATTATATCGTTATTATATCTAATTTTTCCATATTTAGCAATCAATTTTCATAACAAGATTATTTAAAACTAAAAAACAGGATTTCTCCTGCTTTTTTATTATTTCACATTTAATGTTTTCATAAGGTCTTTTATTTTCACTTCTTTCTTTTCGCCCGACTGTCTGTAGCTAATTTCTACGCTACCTGTTTCTAGCGTTCTAGGACTAACCACCACTCTAATAGGCACGCCTATAAGTTCACTTTCTGCGAATTTATAACCTGGACTTTCATTTCTGTCGTCTAATAAAACTTCAACGCCGCTATCTAAAAGTTCTTTATAAATTTTATCAGTAGCATCTTTCACTTCTTCATTGTTATATTTTATAGGACATAAATAAACGCTGAATGGCGAAATTTCTTCATTCCAAACAAGGCCTCTTTCATCACTACTTTCTTCCGCGATAGATCCAAGTGCTCTACCTATACCTATACCATAACAACCCATAATAGGCGTCATTTGTCTACCGTTATTATCTAGCACTGACATATTTAATGCCTTAGTATATTTATCGCCTAGTTTAAAGATGTTTCCTATCTCCACACCTCTTCTGATTTTCAGCTCGCCACCACACTTCACGCATCTTTCGCCTTCTACCACTTTAGCCACATCGCTATATTCTGCATCTACTAAATCTCTACCTGCCTCGAATCCAGAAAAGTGATAATCTTTTTCATTCGCCCCGATGACTAAATTCTTTTCATTTCTAATACTTTCATCATAAACTACCACTGTTTTTTCTGTCATATTTAAGTTTAGTGGACCTATATTTCCTTTTGCGAATTGATCATCTGTTAGAGTAAGTGGATAAACTTCTTTTTTCACCACTCTTTTCAGTTTGGCTTCATTTACTTCTAAGTCCCCTCTGATAAACACCACTACTCTACCATCGTCATCATTCTTGTCCCCAAATAAAACTGCTTTACATGTGCCGCTACCATCTATTTTTAATAGACTGCTTACTTCTTCTATAGTTTTAGCCTCACCTGTGAACACTTTTTCTAAAGACTTGCTTTCATTTCCTAAAAATTTTCTAAAGCTTTCTGCTACTTCCATATTGGCTTTATACTGACAATCTTCACACAGCACTATAGAATCTTCACCCATTTTGGTTAAAAGCATAAACTCGTGCGCACCACTACCGCCCATCATACCAGTATCACTTTCCACGCTGACAAAGTCCTTCATCCCTATTCTCTTAAAGATTCGATTATATGATTCATGAACTTCATCATAGTAGCTATTTAGACTTTCTTCATTAGTATGGAAAGAATATCCATCTTTCATGGTGAACTCTCTCACCCTAATCAGTCCGCCACGACTTCTAGCCTCATCTCTGAACTTGATTTGGATTTGGTAAATCATAAATGGTAATTGGTTATAGCTTTTCACAGTATTTCTAGCCAGATGCACCGCCGCCTCTTCATGAGTCATGCCTAAAAGCATTTTCTTTCCTGACCTGTCTGTAAATCTAGCCATCTCTTCTCCGATAGATTCATATCTGCCGCTTTCATCCCAAAGCTCTTTAGGCATCACCACTGGAAGAAGCACTTCCTGACCGCCCACCTTATTCATCTCTTCTCTAACCACGCGCTCTATATTATTTACCACTCTTTTACCTAAGGGCATAAGTGAAAAAATACCGCTACAAACTTGTTTAATGTAGCCCGCTCTTAATAGATTCGCATATCCAAGTTCTTTCGCTTCACTTGGAATAGTTTTAGTTCTTTCGCCTAACATATTGCTAATTTTCATACTTATACCTCTTCTATATTATAAAACAAATACTAACACATTTATCGCATTATTGCAATAAAAAAACTCCTAAAATATCAAGGAGTTTTTCTTTTACACGCCTTCTAAAAGCATTTTGTCCGCTACTAACGCTATAAATTCACCATTAGTAGGTTTTTCATTGTTAGTATACACCTTTATGCCGAACACTGAATTAATATTTTCTATCTTTCCTCTATTCCACGCCACTTCTATAGCGTGCCTGATAGCTCTTTCCACCTTGCTAGAAGATGTTTCGAATTTTCCAGCTATGCTAGGATATAATCTTTTGGTTATAGAATTAATAATTTCTGGTTCATAAACGCTTAATTTTATAGCCTCTCTTAAAAATTGGTATCCCTTGATATGAGCAGGTATGCCTACAGTAATGAAAATGTTAGTGATTTTTTCTTCTAACATTCTGATATTACTACTTTCTCTATCTCTTTTCAGTGGCAATATATTTTCTTCATAGCTCACCTGCTTTTCTATAAGTGACCCTACTATTCTTTCAATTAAAAGATCATTACTAACTGGCTCTAACATATAATACGCTATCATATCACTAGTGTTTTCTTTAAGCAAACTTTCAGCATATATTGAGCTTTTAATTAAAAACTTAGTCTTGTTTCCTATTTCATTTTTCACTCTACTAATGAGCTCTATACCATCTATGTTCTTCAGTATGATATCAGTAAGTACTAAATCTGGTTTTTCTTCTAAAATTTTATGTAAAACTTTCTCTCCATCGTTTTCTTCTTCTAATACTTCGAATCTTCCGTCCTCTAATAATTTTTCTACTAAAGAGATGTTCTTTTCCTCACCATCTCTAACTATAAGTATTCTTTTTTTCATTTTTCCCCCTTTTTTTCGTTCACGCTGATACTTCTCCCTTTTTAGCGCAGACAATCATATTATAACAATATAAAACAGAAATTACTAGTTCGGAAAAAGTTTTATTTTGGCGGTTTTTAAAAAATGAGTAGTGTTTTTTATAATATATTGCGATAATATTAACCTTTTTCATTTTATGCCTTGTTTTTATATTCTTTTTGTGATAAAATATGGGGTATTGTAAAATAAAGTAATTTTGGAGAAAATAATAGTATGAAAAATGTAAAGAATAGAAATATAGCTATCATCGCGCACGTTGACCACGGTAAGACCAGCCTTGTTAACGAAATGTTAAAGCAATGCGGCGTATTTAGACAAAACCAAGAAGTTATGGATAGAGTTATGGATAGTGGCGATATCGAAAGAGAAAAAGGTATCACTATTTTAGCTAAGAACGCATCTTGCACATATGAAGGCGTTAAAGTAAACATAGTAGACACGCCAGGACACGCCGATTTCGGTGGCGAAGTGGAAAGAACTCTTAAAATGGTAGACGGCGTTTTACTAGTAGTGGATGCATTCGAAGGAAGCATGCCCCAAACGCGTTTCGTTTTAGAAAAAGCATTATCTCTTAACCTAAAAATAATAATCGTAGTAAACAAGATAGATAGAGCGGACGCTAGAATTTCAGAAGTAATGGATGAAGTGTTAGAATTATTAATGGACTTAGGTGCTAATAATGAACAACTTGATTCTCCTTTCGTATTCTGTCCAGCTAGAAACGGAACTAGTGGACTAGATCTTGATAATGTTCAGGATAATCTATTTCCACTTATGCAAAAGATAGTAGATTACATTCCTGCCCCTGAAGGCGATGACACTCTTCCTCTTCAACTTTTAGTGACTAACACAGAACTAAATGAATATGTAGGAAAGATGGCTGTGGGTAAAATCACTAGAGGTAGCATAAAAGTAAATGATCCTATAGTAGTCACTAATTTCCATAAAGAAAAAGCAGACACTAAAGGAAAGGCTACTGCCCTTTTCTTATTCGATGGTATGAAGAAAGTGGCTGTAGAATCAGCAACAGTTGGCGATATAGTTTGCGTGGCGGGTGCTATCAATGTGAAAATCGGTGACACTATCAGTGACGCGACTAATGTAGAAGCATTACCTTTCGTAAAAATCAGCGAGCCTAGCGTAGAGATGACTTTCTCAGTGAACGATAGCCCTTTCGCTGGTAAAGAAGGAAAATTTGTCACTAGTCGTCATTTAAGAGACAGATTATATAAAGAAGCAGAAAAAGATTTAAGTCTAAAAGTGAAAGACACTCAATCTACAGAATCATTCATCGTTTGTGGTAGAGGTGAAATGCACTTATCTATCCTTATAGAAAATATGAGAAGAGAAGGTTTCGAATTCCAAGTTAGTATGCCTAAGGTATTATTCCAAACAGGAGAAAATGGAGAAAAACTAGAACCTATCGATAAATTAGTGGTAGACGTTCCAGAAGTATCTATGGGTGCTGTTATGGATAAAATGGGAAAAAGAAAAGGTGAACTTATCAATATGAGCACGCATGGCTCAAGACTGAAAATGGAGTTCGCTATCCCTACTAGAGGACTATTCGGATACAAGAGTGAATTCTTAACAGATACTAAAGGTGAAGGTATATTAAGCAGCGTTCCTAATGGGTTCGAACCATACAAGGGAGAAATAGA
>CAYJFX010000033.1:0-19389 GCA_964369735.1 uncultured Treponemataceae bacterium | reverse complement strand
ACTTCAAATTCTTACGGCGGAGCCTTGTATTTAAGGCCGTATCGAAATTCAAGCAATCCTGAGAATGTAAAAACATATACAAAAATAGTAAATTCTCACTTTGTTCAAAACAGTTCTAATGGTTCGGGGGGAGCTATATATCTTGAAAGTGACTTAAATTTAACTGGAAGTACTTTTAGCGAAAATACTGCGCTTGATGGAGCAGGGGGAGCTCTATATATTTTAACACCTTCAACGGCAACAATTAAGGATGTTGATTTTTTTGGAAACAGTGCGGGCAATGGTGGGGCAATTAGAAACAGTGGTAGTATCACAGTTTATGATAGCCTTTTTGATAAAAATAAAGCAAATGAAGGCTCTGCTATTTTGAATACTGGAACACTTAGCGTTTATAATTCTCTCTTTCAAAATAATGTTTCTACGTACAATACAATACATACATATCACACTGCAGCTGGGCATGTAGATGGAAACGGCATTACAAACATATATAATTCATCATTTTTAAACAACTATCATAGTTCATCAAATCCGTTTGATCATGGAGCTGCTATTACTGGCCTTGGTACTGTTAATATTATTGCAGATGATGGGGTGAGCTTGTTTTCCGGTAATATTTCTAATAATCAGTCTTTAGCTGCGGTTGTAAGTTCTGGCGATGAAATAAATCTCTATGCAGGTTCAAGTGATGGTAAAGAGGGGCGTATTATTTTTAATGATGCCATTAGCATTATGTCTAGTGGTAACTTAAATATTAATAAAAATAATAGCCTCGGTTTTGTAACCGATGGTGTTATTGAATTAAACGATACTATTACACACTTGGATGGCTCACATGACAGCATTTACTCAGTTAATTTATACAATGGTACATTAAAATTTGGTTCTGCAATAGTAAATTATGAAGGAAAGGGCAATGATCCCTCGTTTGGAAATATTTCTGATAAAGTTACATTTAATGTGTACGGTGGAAAAATAAGCACTGCAGATGGTGACATTAGAAGTACTAACCTTGGAAATCTCAGCATATTTTCTGATGCACTTTATGACTTAGACGTAGATTTAAATAATGCTGTTTCTGACATTCCAACTGCTACATCCTATGAATCTAATGGATATGGATTTTTAATTGACACCATTCATCTTTTTGGAGATACTGATAAGAGGTATACTGAGGTAGTCGTAAGTGATGGTAGCATCGATGTAGGACTTAGTGAAAAAACTGTTGCAGCCTATACCCCAATGTATAGATACGAAATTGATGATGCTAAATTATCATCAAATGGAATATTAGGCTTTACAAGGGACATGGACACCTATAAAGGATATAATCCTAATTTGTATGCGAGCTCTATAGCCTTGTTAACAGGAAGTCTCCTAAGTAACATATCACTTCAAACAAAAAAATTATTAAAGCCTAGTGTAAATGATGAGCTTCAATTCAATATACGACCTTATCTTTCATATCAAAAGGTAGCATTAGTTGATGGATACGATGTTGATAGCACGCATTATGGAACTTCTTTTGATGTGAGCGTAACAAATAAGCTAGTGATTTCTGCATCGTATGTGGGCTCTTATCAAAGTTATGAAAGTACTTCTCAGTTTCAAAACGGAGGGCAGCTATCGATCGCATACTACAATAATATACATAATCTTTTTATTAATAGTGGAGCAAGTATTTCAGGGGCAGGTGTACAAGCTAAGACCCTTTATGGAAATGAATTATTCCCTATTCTTGCAGCTAACATTGCAGCAAATCTAGGCTACGACTTTAATCTTAACTCTATCGTAACGTTAACACCTGCTGTTCAAGCCCACTATGCTTTTTCAAAATCATTTGATTATACAAGTGCAGCAGGCCTAAAAATTAAAACGACACCGTTAAATGCATTTACCGTAATGCCGTCTTTTGCAGTGCTGGGAAAAATTGATACCAGCTTATCTCTCAACGCTTATGTAATGGGAAATTTTAATTTTCTCTTAGGAGCAAAAACAGCTGCAGATAACGTACATATACCTGAAATGAAGTTAGGTCATTATGTACAGTACGGTGTGGGTCTCACAAAAAAAATTGTAAATAACCGAAATATTGAGATGGAGTTAACGGGATATAATTTATCGAGAAGCGGGATTGACTTTACAATGAGCGCTTCATTTTTCTATTAATAGTATGTATTGTTCTCAGTTGTTATTTTTTTTGTAATAGGTTATAATTATTCTATAATGTATAATAGTTTAACAGGAATAATAACAGCTAAATTACCACAAACAATACATTTACTGCTTGGTGGGGTGGAGTGGGATCTTATGGTTCCAGACACAGCTCTCGACCTTTTACCTGCAATTGGCCAAGAAGCAAAAGTGTATACATGGTTATACCATAAAGATGACTCGATGAGAATGTTCGGTTTTTCAAGCCTTACAGAACGTTCTGTATTTTTAGACCTTATGAAGGTAGATGGAGTAGGTCCTAAGGCTGCAATAAAAATTTTATCGTCAATTACTGCCACTGAACTTGTAGAAACCCTAAATACCGAAGATATGTCACGTTTAGAGACTATTTCTGGTATAGGTAAAAAAACTGCTCAAAAAATGATGCTGGCACTAAAAGGAAAATTACACTTGGACGATGGCATCGGTTCACCGTCGACTTCACTTCGTGCAGCTCAAGTGTCTCCTTGGGATGATGTTGTTATGGCATTGGTAAACATGGGCTATGAAAAAAAGCAGTGTGAACAGACAATCGCAAAGCTAGTTGATGAGTTAAAAGCCGATGATGAGTTTATTTCAAAAAATAGGGCTGGGCAAGAAGAAGTACTTTTTCGCCGAGCAATCGTAGATTTAATCTAGATTACCCTACAACAAAGGATGAATATCTTGTGAAACCAAAAATAAATCTAAATTCCATATACCGAAATCCCATTAATCTGCGTAATCTGCGGATAGACACTTTAGAGAAGGGCTACTGTTATGAACAATGATGCAATTATACGCCCCGATAGCGTTTTGCAAGAGGATGAAAATGATACAAATTTGCGCCCCCAGTTTCTTAATGAATTTTTAGGGCAACAGAAAATAAAAGAGAATTTACATGTTTTTATTGAAGCTGCAAAAACACGAAAGGAAAGTTTAGACCACCTTTTTTTAATCGGCCCGCCAGGACTTGGAAAAACAACGCTTGCGCAAATTACAGCGCATGAGCTAGGAGCAGATTTCAAAGTAACATCGGCGCCAGCATTAGACAAGCCAAAAGATCTAGCTGGAATACTATCGACTGTAACAGAAAGAACGGTATTTTTTATAGATGAAATTCACCGTTTAAAGCCTGCAATAGAGGAAATGCTTTACATTGCAATGGAAGATTATGAGCTTGATTGGATAATAGGGCAAGGGGTTGCCGCTCGTACAGTACGTATTCCAATTCCAAAGTTTACCCTCGTAGGAGCTACAACAAAGGCGGGAATGGTATCGAGCCCGCTTATTAGTCGCTTTGGAATTGTTCAACGCTTTTCTTTTTATGAAACAAATGAATTAGCGAGCATAATAAAAAGAAGTGCAAATATCTTAAATGTAACAATAGATGATGATGCGGCTGTTCTTATGGCAAACTGCTCGCGGGGAACACCGCGTGTTACAAATAGAATACTACGCAGAATGCGCGACTTTGCTCAAGTATTTGGTAAAGGTCATATAACAAAAGAAGTTGTTATTAGCGGATTAAAGCGACTTGAAATAGATTCTCTTGGCTTAGAAAAACATGATAGAGAAATATTACACACTATAATTAAAAACTTTGGTGGTGGACCTGTAGGTGCTGAAACATTAGCAATTTCTATTGGTGAATCAGTAGACACATTAGAAGATTATTATGAGCCTTTTCTCATTCAATCGGGCTTACTACAACGTACACCTCGCGGAAGAATGGTAACGGAAACGGCATACGAACATTTGGGAATAGAGAAGTTTAAAAGCAATGCTAACGAAAGATTTTTATTTTAATTTACCCGAAGAATTAATAGCACAACATCCATCGACAGTACGTGGAGATGATAAGCTGATGGTATTAAGTCGTGCAAGCGGAACTGTAGAGCACAAGGTAATTGCAGATTTAATTGACCTCATTGATGAAAACACGCTAATGGTTTTTAATAACTCAAAGGTTAGGCGCTCAAGGTGTTTTGCAAATAAAATACCTAAAAATGTAAGTGAAGCAGCATCAGCAAAACCAGTGGAATTCTTAATACTAGAGAATATAAAATTAGATGGTGTAAGTGTAGAAGTTTGGCGTTGCATGGTTAAAAATGCCAAAAAACAGAAAAATGGAAATGAATATACTTTCTGTGATGGAACAATAGGAAAAATTATTGAAAATGACGTAGATATAGGTACAGAATTTAGAACACTTTCCTTTACTCTGCCAGATGGCACAACTATGCTCAGTGAAGAGTGGTTTGAAAAAAATGGCCATATTCCACTTCCTCCTTATATTAAACGAGATGATGACGACAGTGACGGAGAGCGCTACCAAAACGTGTATGCAGAAGAACCTGGCTCTGCTGCTTGCCCTACGGCTGGGCTTCACTTTACGAATGATTTACTCGAAAAGCTAAAGAACAAGGGAATTGAACTTGCATATGTTACACTTCATGTAGGCTTGGGAACCTTTTTACCGATTCGTTCTGAAAAACTTGAAGATCATATTATGCATAAAGAATTTTATACTATAAGTGAAAAAAGTGCAAAAGCAATAAATGATGCAAAAAAATCGGGAAAAAAAATTCTTGCGGTTGGAACAACTTCTGTACGTGCACTTGAGTCAAGTTGGAATAAAAATTTGGGTTGCATTAAATATGGAACCTATTCAACAAATATCTTTTTGTATCCAGGATGTGATTTTAATGTGGTGGACCAACTTTTTACCAATTTTCATACACCTGAATCAACACTTCTTATGTTGGTGAGCGCATTTGCTGGTAAAGAAAATATTTTTTCCGCGTATCAAACTGCTATAGAAAAAAAATATAGGTTTTTTTCGTATGGCGATGCTATGTATATTCGATGAGACTAAAAATGCTTTAGTTCATCAAGTGATTGTTCTAAAAGGTTTAAAAATTGACTCTTTAAGAACACATTGGCTTTTTTTTCATATTTATCAGTTTCGTTGTCATATAACTTAGATGCCTTTTCTACAAGCATAGAACAATCTCTTTCCGTTAGGGGTAAGCGCGAGCCAATAAGTGTATTTTCGAGTTCTTGGCTTCTAAAGGCAACTTCACCTGCAAACGCAATGCGTAAATCATCCAAATAGGTACCCTTGCTTGAATCGGCTAAAAATGTAAACGATGCACTTTTGTCATTTTGCTCATATGGGGAACCTAGTTTTACATACTGTTCTGTATGCCAGTTTAGTACTGGTACACGTATCTTTGTTAGAAAAAAACCAGTAGGCACTTCTGTAAATTTTGATAAGGCGATAACTTTGTTATCAGAAAAACTTCTAAACTCCAAGCTTGCATCTAAAGCAAGTAGAGGCGAAAATAAACTCATTTTATGGGCTATATTGCATATGTTGCCACCAATTGTTGCTAGATTCCCAACATTATGAGACGCAATTAATGAGGCTGCTTCGTATAGAAAATGTGGTATCCTATTTTTTCCAAGATCAAGAATTTGATTAATTGTTACGGCGGAACCAAACTCTATAAAACGTTCTGTTCTGTTTATCTCTTTAAGTTCATCAATGTTACCAATAAAAATACATGGGCTTGGAAGCTGTATTCTAACGCCGTGCATATGCTTTTTTGATAGAGTTGCCCCAGCAAAAACATGCAGATTTTGAGTATTTTTTAAGTGGTATAGCACTTCTTGTATTGAAGTAGCATTAAAAACGATGACATTATTTTCTGCCATATTCAAGTATTCCTTTTCGCTCCAAGCGAATGTCATATGCCTTAAATACTGCATCAATTAATAGTTCCATGTTTGTACAAGGGCAAGTGAATGTTCTCATTCGCCTCGTAATCTCAGCCTTATTTGGTGTATTTGGAGCATTAATGATTTCATGTATAGCAAAAATTTTTCCAGAATTACAAAAGTTGCAAAGAGCCACATTTGCTTTTTCAAGACCCTGTATAATATCTTCATAGTCATCTGTAAGTGAAAAATGTTCCAATGTTATGATACTTTGCGAGGTAAGTGCCCCAATGGGAATTAAACACGAGGGGACAGGCTTGTCATTTATTAAAACAGTACAAGAACCACAAACACCTTTAAGGCATCCACATTTTGCAGAAATTACATGTAAACTTCTGAGTACTGATAGTAGTGTTTCATCTTTACTTGCTTCAGTTGTAATTATTCCATTGTTTATTTGAAGGTTTGTTTGCAACAATATCCTCCTCTGTCATTTTCTTTTCACTTTGATATTGTACATCTTGAAACATTTTGAAAATTGACTCCTGTTCAATTGGATATGTAGACACAAGCTGATCTACTGTTTGTGAAAGTGCATTTGATAAGGCGGCTGGAAGAGCATTGTATACTAGCTCCCGAATTTGCTTTGGCTCATCTGTACTTTCTAGAAAGGTCACCGATATGTCTGGTTGAGTATATGTTTGATTTTTCATCGCTTGTGATAGAATTTTCTTGATGCAGCTATGAATAGCGTATCGTGCTTTCTTTTTATTCATAACATTTCCTGCATCAACACAAACCCAAATACTTCTTATTTCAAAAGAATATATTGGAATTTTTAATTCAATTTCGGCAATTATAGCTATCCATGAAGTAACATAAAATGGTTTTCCCGTAAAGCTTACACTGTTCCATGTTTTTTTATTTGCTAGATTAAAAGTTCTTTTTACTGTTATTGGAAGGGGCTGATGAAACCGTAATTTTTGTAAGGCAATACAAGCTTTTTTAAGCAATTGAGCTGTTATGTACATGTTACTTAACATTGTTTCAGGTACAGCTGCTTCTTCATACTGTCCATACATACTATCAATAGTTATGTCTTCAATATTTACCGACAATATAGAGCTTGCAATCTCTTTCCATATCATCGCGACAGTTGCAGATGCATTTAGAACCCTAAGAATTACTTTACCATTTTTATCTATGGTGAGTTCAAGGCTTTGAGCACTTGTATCAATCATAGCTCCTAAAAAGCCATTTGCTTCATATGCTGTTGCTAACCCAATGCCTCTAACAGGAAACTATTCTTTTTTCGATTTTTTTGTATAAGGATTTTGTCTATAAGCTTCGTATTTTCTATAAAAATCACTTTTTTTCAATGCGACTGCTAGTAAGTCTTTGTATGTTGCTGTATCAAACTGAAAAGGGTGCTTTTTTCCTTGAGTAATCAGGTTGGTCATTCGTATCTCAGCTGGATCAATTGAGGTTTTCAGGGCAATTTGCTTTAGATGGCTTTCAATTGCATAAAAGCAGTGATAGTCTAACCATCTAATGTCTGAAGTGGTAGGAGGGTTTTCACTTTCGTGGGCAATAACTTCAATGTTTAACTTTGCAGGAGCATACGAGCCCATTGCTGCAATTGCTAATCTATCTACAATGATTGATGCAAAAGGATTATAAGCTCCAATGTCTAAAAATATTTTAACATCACTGCTTATAATTTTACCATGCTTAGATATATGCGATGTGTGCTGAGTATTGATTTCACAACTAAAATTATCATACAAGTTTTGCTCATCATGTGATAAACACAATAGAACACTTTTTTTTGTTAGAATAGAGGCTATTGCGCACTGTACTGCAAGCGTTGTGTTTTTCCATGGCGCATTTTTTTCAGTTATTGGCTGTTTTGTTTTGTGAATTATAATGGATGATTTATTGTATCCCGTAACTCTCTCTAGATTTGAACGTAGGCTGCTGGCCCAAAGAGTTGGGGTGTACACATTGAGTGTTTTTCCTGCATAGCAAAGCGCTCCATTTGTTTCTGTCGTTTCATCGATGTCAAGTTTGAGTGAGTGGTTGGTTTCAATAATGTGTTTAACTTTCTCTTTAATTGTTTTTGTTGCACCGTATGAGACTTTTCTGCTTGCAACAATGTTTTGAGGTTGTGTATCATTGTTTTTAGGTTTTTTTTGTGTAAAACCCTCTGTAAATAAAATTTGCACTTCATCTAGTAAATCATAAAGCTTTGAACGGTTTGGACCTATAAGTATACCAATGGGCTCACCCTTATATGATATTTTGTCTTTTGCAAAAATGGAAAAGGTTGTATTAAATATTTTAATTTCATTCGTATTTGGAATGTCATCTGCAGTAAAAAGCGAGTATCCTTCAGGTATGTCTGAAAGAGATATCGAACGAATTGTACCTGATGAAATGGGGCTTCTAATTAATACTGCTCGTAGGGTTTGCGCATCATATAAATCACTGTAATAGGAAGTGGTAGAAAAATATGTTTTTGATAAGTCTTTTTTTTGTTTAGACATTTTATTACCCGTTATAGTTATTTTTTCCAGTTTCAATAACTGTAGAAATAACGGTATTTACCATATTTTCAGTCATATCAGGCCACAATGGTATGCTAATTGTTGACTCAAACTGTGCTTTTGTGTGCGGAAAATCTCTTTTTTTAAGTTTATATAACTTTTTAAAATATGTCAGGGCATAATGTGGTATAAAGTGCACAGAAATATGGATTCCCTTTTTTTGCAAAATTTGTGCAAATTCATCTCGCATTATTAAAAGCTTTTCTTCTTTTACGCGTAAAAGATACAAGTGCCATGCATTCCCTTCGTCATTTGGTGGGCACTCTAAGAAGTCACATTCTTGAAAAGCCTCAGTGTAACGCAAGGCGATTTTTTTTCTTTTTTCATAGAATGCATCACTTTTTTTAAGCTGTTCTCTTCCAATTGCTGATAAAATATCAGGTAAGTTATACTTATAACCAGGCTGAACAACATCATATTCCCACGAAGCGCTCTCAGAAGTGTACCTCGTCCACACAGTCCTATCTATTCCATGCATACGCATGGTACTCATTCTTTTTGCAAGGTCATCGTTATTTGTGCAAATCATTCCGCCTTCTGCAGTGGTTATCGTTTTTGTTGAATAAAAAGAAAAAACGCCAATATCTCCAAGAGTCCCTGCATATCCCTGAGCGGTTTTTGAAGGGAATGCATGTGCAGCATCTTCAATTATTTTTACACCATAACGTTTTGCGATTTTCCTTATTTGTGTCATATTGCATAAGTTTCCAGCTATATGAATTGGAACTATAGCTCTAATGGACCTATCCTTAGATAGCTTTTCCTCAATTTGCTCTGGGCTTATACTATAATTGTTGTCTTCAATATCAGCATATACTACGCCACCCCCTAAATGAAGGGCTGCTGTTGCGGTTGAAACAAATGTGTAAGGGCTTGTTAGAATTTTAGTTCCCTCCCTAATTCCACAAGCTTCCATTGCAAGTATCAATCCTGAAGATGCACTGTTTACTGCGAGAGCATGCTTACAGCCTACTTTTTTTGCAAATTCTTTTTCGAACTCTAAGGTCACCTTACCTGTTGTTAACCAACCAGAGCGCATAACTTCGAGAACAGCATTTTCTTCTTCTTTACCAAGTGATGGTAAAAAAAATGGTACAGAATTACTTTTTTGCATGTTTAAAATCCTTAAAAGATGGTACAAAGTCCATTAAAATTTCTATAAGTTTTTTTGCATCACGATAGCATTCACTTGAAAAATCCATACATAATGGGTATAGCTTTTCTAAAAGGTGTTCTAGTGTCTTATCTTTACTTGCACCTTTTGACAGTGATTCATTGCACGTAAGTACTAATATTTTTGGAAATTCGGTTTTTTGTGGAGACTCATCGGCTGTCCAAAGAGGCTCATCCAATCGCTCACCAGGTCTTAGACCTACATATTCTATTTGTACATCCTTATGGGGTTCGAAGCCAGAAAGCTCAATGTATTGCTGTGCTATATCGGTTATTTTTATAGGGTCTCCCATGTCTAAAAGGTATGAAGCAGCATTTTCTCCAACTCCACCAGCTTTTAAAACAAGAGAACATGCCTCTGGTATAGTCATAAAGTATCGCTTTATGTCTGGGTGGGTGATGGTTAATGGGCCCCCTGTTTTTAATTGTTCTTCAAAAAGGGGTAGGATAGAGCCTCTGGAGCCCAATACGTTTGCAAACCTCACAAACATATATGCATTCTCTTTACCATGTGCAGATTTTGCAGCAGATAAGACAAGTTTTTCGCACAACATTTTTGAAACACCGTACGTACTAACTGGGTCAACTGCCTTATCTGTTGATATAAGCACAAAGCGAGAAACATTCGCATGTAAGGCAGCATCAAGAATATTTTTAGTACCCAAGACATTGTTTTCTATAACTGCAACTGGATTTTCTTCCATTAGGGGAACATGTTTATATGCAGCACAATGAAATATTACATCACATTTTAGCTTTGATATAATGCTTTGCATATAGTGCTTATCTTTTAAATCTCCAATTACTGGTACAATTGTTGCTTTTTCACCAACGCCTTCTTTTTGCAAAATTCTAAGTTCTTTATCAATTTGATAAATGGAATTTTCACCATGACCAAAAAGGTATAATCTTTCAGCCCCACCAGATAAAAGCTGTCTTGCCAACTCTGAGCCTATAGAGCCTCCTGCTCCAGTTATTAATACACGCTTACCTCTCAAATAGAGTAAGCTTTCCTTTAGCGAAATTGTTATAGGCGTTCTGCCTAGTATATCAAGTGGGTCAATTTGCCTTGCTTGGATTAAATGTGCACTACCATCAACAATCTGCGAAACTGCAGGCAATGTTTTTATTTGTGTAAACCCAGAATTTCTTAAGGACTCATACACCGCTCGGATTCTTGCATTTGTTGCTGTAGGCATTGCAATAATAGCTTCATCGAAAGGAGATAAGTGTAAAGATGCTATACAGGGTTCTATTGGTCCAAACACTGCTATTCCATCTATCATTGTGCCAATGAGCTGGGGATTATCATCAACAAAAGCAACTGGCATACCAAAAATTTTCTTTCGTCTAAGTTCTGAAGCTACCATTTGACCTGCAAAACCTGCTCCTATAATATATACACGGGCATTATTTTTGCTCATTTTGTGTTTCCTCCAAGACGTCAAACGCAAGATCAATTAAAAAATGCTCATTTGAAAAATCAAAAGCAATTTTAGCACGCCTTTTTCGTTTATCAACCTTTATAATTGAGCCTTCAAAACCAAACATTGGTCCAGACTTTACTACTATTCTATCATTTTCATCAAAGGTTACTGTTGAAATCTGTGCGACAGTACCCATTTTAATAAAGTGCTGCAAAATAGTGAGATCTTTTTTTTCGATTGAGTTTATATTTTTGTTATCGGGTAAAAATCGTAAAAAATATTTTGCTTTACGTACAACATTGAATAATTCTGAATCTAAATTATCAGTTTCAATAAATACATACCCAGGAAAAATAGGCTTGTATTCGTTTATCACTTTCCCTGCACGGCGAGTAGGTAGGCACCGTTTTAGAAAAATTAACTTTTGACGTTCTTTACGAAAATCAAGTAGAGAGTTTAGAGTAGTAATAAAATTATCTTCTTTTGCTGTTTGAACTTGAGTTGCAAAATACTTCATGTAATATCATATCATATGCTTAGAGTTTCATCAACTTTTTTTTACTAACATTCAAAAAAAATATTCCGATAATGAAAAGAGGTTAAGTGATGAAATCGTTTTGTTTTATAGTTTTAACAATGTTCATTCTATGTTCTAGTGCATTTGCATATGCACCTTCGATTGTTGTCCAAATGGCACAACATGACTCAGAAAGAGAAGTACTAAGAGAAAGTACATTTATACTAGAAAATGGTGTTTTAGATGTTTTCTTTGAAGCAGGTTATATAGTTTCAAGTTTACCAACTAGTATAAATAAAGAAATTAAAGATATATTAAAGGAGACAACTCAAGTTGCCAGAGAAGGGTACATGAGTTATGTTGTATACATAAATGTGCATTATAGAAGCTACGATATTGAAGTAGATGAAACAATTGCTGTAGACGATATTGAATCAGTAGATTGGCAAGTAGTAAATGCTAAAGATATGAGTGTTCTTGGTGAAGGTAAAACTCAGGCTGTTACAAAAATATCAGGAGAGAATGACCTTTTAGCAATGAGAAGATTTTCAAACGACTTGGGTGCAGATATTAAGAAGGAATTCGAAAAAAAACTATGAGGGGATATAATATGAAAAAGAATGTATTAAAACTAAATGGCTTTATAATAATTAGTACATAACTTATGGGTGCATCACGGCCGTGTATTGAGGGCAGAGCATCGGTTGCGTCAGAAGGTGACTTACCTGCTGGCATGTATATTAAAGCACATACATTTTTGCCAGGTGACACAGTAGTAATTACAAATCCATCAACGCGCGTAAGTGTAGAAGTATTTGTTTTTGAAACAATTGATGAAGGTGTGGCTGCAATTGTATCACAAGATGTTGCAGATAAGCTGTTTATAAAAAATAATGCTGATACAATAGTACAAATTCAAAAAGTAGTTGCACCTACTGATATTGTTGACACAGGACTCTTTGTAGAAAAACAACCAGATATTGCTGAACCCCTTGTTGTTGAAGATTTTGTAGATGATTCAGAGATATATATTGCAGAAAACACGAGTGTTGAGTCAGAAGTAGAAGAATACAGTGCAATTAATCCATTTGAAGATGAGCCTGCTGTGGAGTTAGTAGATGATTCTACAGAAAATGTAACAGATGTTATTATAGCCACTGAAACCTTCACAGATGAAGAAATGGATGAGAATGCATTAGTATTTACACCTTTTTCTGACATGACATCACTATTCGCTACAGAGGCTGCTACAAATGAAGAATACGATGTAATAGAAGAAGAAATAGAGGTTGCAGCATTTGATGATGAAATAATTGAAGAGAGTGTGCAAGAAGAAGTTATTACAGAAGCCGTGCTAATAGAAGAAATTACAGAAGAGATTGTAGTGGCTGAGGAAGAAATTGAAGAAGAAACTATTGTTGAACCTGTAGTAGAAGAACTGGTACAAGAAGAACTCATAGAAGAAACGCTCGCAATCGAGGAGTCACCAATTGAAGATGAGATCGAAGTATCAATTTTTGATGAACCTATTATTGAAGAAGTAGTAGAAGAAGTTGCTGTAGTAGATGAACCACTCAATGAGGAGATTGTAGAAAAAGAAATTACGCTAGTAATTGAAACGCCAAACGTTTTAAGTCCTACAGAAGAAAATCCTCCAGAAAATATAGGTATAGAAGAAGAGCCAGAAGTAACATTTAACGCAGGCTTTTCTCTTGAAGTTATAGAAGATCCAGTTGCAGAAGAGGAGATAGATATTTTTGCTCTTACACCAGCTACTGAATATGTAGACGAAATACAAAATTTCACTGGAAATATGAGAGATTTCGTTGTAGAAGAAATTAGTGTTCAAGGTGAGAGAAAATTTTATATTCAACTTGCAACCTATAAAGATTCAAAAAATATAGACTTAGTACTTTCAACCTATTCTCAAAAGTATCCACTTGCGTTATTGCAATCACCTGTTGTACGTGATGCCTACCAAGTGGTTGTTGGCCCATTAACAAAGGACGAGTACACCGTTGTATTAGAAAGGTTCAAAAGTTATGGATATAAAGATGCTTTTTTAAGGATTGCACAGTAAAATAAAAAAAGGGGCTGTCTTTCAAGTTGTTTACTTATTAGACAGCCCCTTTTATCTTGCTACTATGACTTAGATAATGGTATTATCGTGAATGATAGCATTTTTTGTTATTACAATAATTCCGTCCTTAACAAAAAAGTTTCCATGGTCCCCATCAGGTGGCAAGTCTCCACAACCTATGCTACAATTTTTACCAATACGTGCATTTTTATCGATGATTGTATTCCTTACCTTTGTTTGGCTTCCTATACCAATATTTGGAATACCATTACTGGCGTTCTCTTCTTTTTGTCCATCCGTTTCATAGTAATCTGCACCCATGCAAATTACATTTTCAAGATCAGATTCAAGCTCAAGAATGCTTCTAATACCAATTACACAGTTTCGTAGCGAAGATACATTAATAATACATCCTTCACAAGTAATGGTATTAAACATCAGTGCATGATTAATTTTTGAAGGTGGCAAATTTCTTGGCTTAGTAAAGATTGGAACCAATGCATCGTAAAAATTAAACCTTGGAGAGTAGGTTGTTAGCTCTATGGTTGAGTCAAAAAAGCTTCGTAACGTACCAATGTCTTCCCAATAACCATCGTAAATATATGAATACACTTTCCTTGTTTTTATTGATTCAGGTATAATCGTCTTTCCAAAATCTTCGTAGTCATTATCAAGTGCTTCTTCTAAAACTTTTGCATCAAAAATATAGATACCCATTGATGCAAGAAAGTCTTTACCCTTTGTAGCTCCAGGAGTTCTTGATTCATCAGGAATAATCCAGTCTGTAATATCTAACTCTGGTGCAGGTTTTTCCATAAAGGCGGTTATAGTAAGGTTTTTGTCTACCTTCATTATCCCATATTCTGATGCATCGCTTCTTGTAACGGCTGTAGTTGCAATTGAAATTTCAGCACCCTTAGCTATGTGTTCATCCAAGAATTTGTTTAAATCCATTTGATACAATTGGTCGCCTGAAAGAATAATGTAATGCGTTGGTCTTTGTGTTTTAAAGTGCTGAAAATTTTTCCTTACAGCATCTGCAGTGCCTTCATACCAGCCTGAGTGCTCTAATGTTTGCTCTGCTGCTAAAATTTCAACAAATCCTTGTGAAAACCTATCAAAGGTATATGCTTTTGCAATATGCATATGAAGGGATGCCGAGTTAAACTGCGTTAATATATATATTTTATTAAAGCCAGAATTTATACAATTAGAAATAGGAATATCGACAATACGATGCTTTCCTCCAAATGGAACCGCGGGTTTAGACCTTTCGCGTGTGAGCGGGTAAAGACGTGTTCCTTTTCCCCCACCGAGAATAATAGATAATACCTTTCTCATAACAACCTCTTCTTTTTTTAACAATCCTCGCATACATTGTACACCCTAATGCAAAATAAAGCAAACAATATTTTAGAGTTTTAACACTTTTATTTCTAATTAAATACTCATTTTTATTGATTTTTTTTGAATTTTACTATATATTGTACTTATAGTTAATTGTCGTGTACTGGAGATTTGTTTGAAGAGACTATTATTTATACTAACTACTTGTATTTTGCTTTTGTCGTGTGATATGTGGAACGTAGACATAGTTGCATATCTTGAATATTACACCAACACTGCTGGTATTGAGATAATTGACTACGGCGGAAATTACCCCGAAGATCCAAATGGTGTAGTAACTATTCCATCGGGCGCACCAAGAACACTTACCTTTACACTGAGAAATCCTCAAAATTATAATTTAAATGTGTCCTTAGCTGATTGGGTGGATGGAAATGCACCTAGCATTCCCGGAGATTACACAATTGAGCAATCACCAAACGATAAATCAAAAATTATACTTACCTTTAAAGAGCCATCACTGCTTTCGTGGGACAAAAGTGGTGGTAAAGACTTATCTGCAACAGTAAAAATACAAGACCAAGAATCGCTTCGTGACTTTGATGATTATGTATACACACTTGCAGTAAACTCACCTCCCATTGCACCAAGTAATGTTTCTTTGGTAAAACATGAGGATGTTTCTAAAAATTGGTTTTTTGCTTTTGATGCAGGTACTACTTTAGAAAGACAAGGATTACATGGTGATATTGCTTCTGTAACTATAAATAACAGGCGATACGATTTAACAACTTCAGATGGAAACCTTAATGTTGATGATGGTTTAAGTATAGAAAATCCTGACGCTACTAATATTCTTGAAAGTGCAGAAGGACTTGCTTTTATTCATAATGAAGGAAATAGTGTATATTTAAGCACAGAAGTACCGACGGATAGTAGCCCAACGTATACTGTATTTTTTACCGACAATAGAGGGCTTAATTCTAATGCTATAACAGTAAGTAGTGCAGGTAAAGTTAGAGAACATTATTATGTAGATGAAAATGGTAGTGATGAGGATGGCACAGGTTCTGCTAATAATCCCCTTCGTACCGTTGAGGCTGCGCTAGATGAAGTTGTGAGGGTGAATAATCAAAGTTCAGTATTTACCATACACATTAAAGGCAATGTAAGTGGTGACTCAAGCGATGTAAGAGGTAGTACTGTAATAGAAAGCGATTCAACTTTAAACCTACGCTTGCAAGGTTGGGGTGAGGGAACCATTACTGCAGATGCTAATAAACGTGTTATGTATGTTGGTGGATCTGGTGCCAACGTTACACTTGGAGAAAATCTTACGCTTACTGGTGGAGAGGCAGAAGACGGGGGTGGAGTCTACGTTGCAAGCGGAAAGCTTACACTTGATGGGGCGGTAATTAGCAATAATACGGCCTCACACATAGGTGGTGGGGTGTATATCGCAAGTAGTTCTACCTTAATTATGAATGAGGGAACCATAGGCGGAGTTACTGCAGTAAAAAATAGAGCAGACGAAGGTGGTGGTGTGTATGTTCATGGGACCTTTACCATGAATGGTGGCACTATAAGCGGTAACCTTGCCACAAGTGGTGCAGGTGTGGTTTCTAGTGGAATATTTACCATGAGTGGTGGCACTATAGGTGGCACTGGAGCAGAGTATAAAAACAGCGCTAGTAGTGGTGGTGGTGTGTATATTGCAAATGGTAATACATTTACCATGAGTGGCACTGCTAGCATTAAGGGAAACACTGCTACTGGAAATGGTGGTGGAGTGTATATTGAAGACGGTAGCTTTACCATGAAGGGTGGGTATATCACTAATAATGGAGAAGCTGAAGAAGGTAGCGGTGTATATCTTAGCAATGCTTCTACATTCACAATGGAAAATGGCATCATTGAAGAAAATAGGGATAGTATTGCGGGTGGTGGTGTTGCAGTAAATGGTAACAGTACCTTTATTATGCGAAATGGTAGTATTCAAAATAATGATTCAAGAGATGTTGGTGGTGGCGTATATGTAAATAACTCTACTTTTTCAATGACTGGCGGTACAATTACAAAAAACAATGTTAAACTATCTGGCAGTAGTAGAGGTGGTGGGGTGTATCTAGAAAATGCAAACTTTACCATGAGTGGTGGTACAATATATAAAAATACTTCAGTTTTCAACGGTGGAGGAATCTACATAGTAGACGGTTCTACATTTACCATGAATAATGCAAGTGCCCGCATTGAAGAAAACTCTGCAATTGCCGGCGGTGGTGTCTATCTACACACTGGTATTTTTAATTTATCTGCAGGTACTATTACTGGTAACAAACTATATAATGACCCTCTTAATGGCGGTGGTGGTATCTATATTAATCACACCATGGACGATAATAAAACGCTCAATCTAAGTGGAAACCCAAGTGTAACTGGAAACAAGGACTCAGATGGTTCCACTGAGGATAACATAAACTTTATGAACAATGCCTCTTTAAGCCCAGTAAAAATAAGCGGTTCGCTTAACGGCGGTGAAATTGGTTTAACTCCTTTGTATATAGACGGTGGTGAAATTGTTGTACAAGGTGGGGTAACCGACGCAAATAAGGGATTCTTTACCAGTGACTTAGCTGGTGTAAGCTTTTACAGAGGTGGAAGTAATTTAAAAGTATTTGTACCTATTGATGAAATTTATATTGGCAATACTCCAACTGGTACTGGGGATGGTTTTACTATTGGTAACATAATGGCAGTAACAAACGAAACTCAGTTTAATAATGCAATTTCAAAACTTACACGCGATAGTGGCACTTTGTGGGTAACTGAAACAATAGAAATAAATGCTAACACAACATGGGCTGTCGGCTTTGAGAAAGATGTTACTCTAAAACGCTATAGCGGTTTTGATGATTTATTAATCGCAGTAACAGGTGGAGAACTTATTCTTCAAAACATCACTGTTGATGGAAACGGAGACAATTACAGTGCTGATGCTCCTTTAATAAGAGTTGATTTTGGTACAATACTAAATCTAAATTATGGTACTACCTTAATAAATAATATAAATGAAGGAAGTACCGGAGAAGGCGGTGCAATTTATAGTAGTGGCACTATTAATCTTAAAGATGGAAGTAGTATTACTAAAAATATTGCAGATAAGCTTGGTAGTCATGAACCAATGTCTCCTGGAATAGGTGGCGGAATATACGCTAGTGCAGGAACTATAAATATGTATGGAGGAGCCGAAATCGCCTTAAATAATGCAAAAGGACAAGAAGCAAAAGGTGGAGGTGTTGCACTTTTTAATGGTGCTATGTTTAATTTTTATGGAGGAACTATTAATGATAATGATAATACTAATGATAGTTCTGGAGATAACAGCGGTGGAGATCAAAAAGGTGGTTGTGTATATATTGATGACAGTACACTCATCATAAGTGGCTCAACAGCTATTATTAGAGATAATGACAGTGATGAAGGTGGTGGTGTTTATATGGTAAATGGTGAGCTTTCTATGAGTGCAGGTTCAATTACTGGTAATGATGCAACTGTTAATGGTGGTGGTGTGCACATTGCTGGTGGAACACTTGAACTTAGCAGAAGTCCAATTATAAAAAATAACACTTATAATAGAGCTGATACTAATAATGTATACTTTACCAATGCACTTAGTGCTAGCCCAATTAAAATCACTGATGAGTTAACAGGTGATGCAAGCATAGGTTTAAGCCCAAGTAATAAAACAGGCGGATACATTCTTGTACAAAATGACGACTCTGTTACAATTGATACATCTAAGTTTACTTTAGACAGTAATCCTGATAACAGACCTCTAATTGTTTCTGAAGCGGATAATCTTATTGTAGGCTACATTGTTGGTGACAGAGGTCCCGCTGGTGGTATAGTGTTTGATATAACACTAGGTGCTCATAGAGAGATAAGTAATGATTTAGGGAAACATGGGAAAAATGCGTTTAGATCTTATGCATTTTCCTATTCTGTGAACGGATATTCAAATTGGGAAGCTCCAACACTTTCAGAAATGGAACTAGTATATGATAGATTAAAAACAGGAGTTTTATATTCTGATACCAAACACTATTGGATAGATACCAACAATGCAACTGTATTTAATTTTGATAATAAAACTACGTATCTTGTAAACGATGATGTCTCACATAACCTTCGTGCCATTCGCACCTTTGCCCCTTAACAACAAAGCCTCTCCCGTTTGGGAGAGGTTTCCCAAAATAAAAATCCTATCAATCCCATAAATCTGCGGCTAACTATTGACCAATCTTGGTGGCATTCGCTAAAGAT
>CAYJFX010000032.1:0-20050 GCA_964369735.1 uncultured Treponemataceae bacterium | reverse complement strand
TTATAAAACCATGGACTCAAGTTATATGGAATCCATTTGGTGGATTTTAAAAACACTGTGGGAAAAAAATCTTTTAACCGAAGGGTTTTATATTCTGCCATACTGTCCTAGATGTGCAACAGTACTTTCTAACCACGAGCTTAGTCTTGGTGGATACAAAGATGTTCACGACCCTGCGGTTACAGTACGATTTAAGGTAAAAGAAGGAAACACATGTGTTACAGACATTGAAAATACCTACTTTTTGGCATGGACAACTACGCCATGGACACTACCTTCTAACTTAGGCCTTGCCGTAGGACCTGAAGTAGATTATGTAAAAATTAAAGACGGAGACGACTTTTACATTTTCGCAGAATCAAGACTTTCTGCCTACTACAAAAATGAAGAAGATTATACCATTGTGTGGACAAAAAAAGGCTCTGAGCTTAAAGATATGCGCTACGAGCCACTGTTCCCCTACTTTGCAGAACACGCAAATGCAACAGAAGATTTTCCAAACTCTATTGGAGCTTTTAGAGTATTTGTAGGAGACTTTGTTACAACAGAAGACGGTACTGGTATTGTACACACCGCTCCGGGTTTTGGTGAAGAAGATAATAAAATTTTTAAGGGAACAAACATTCCTACCATATGTCCTATCGATGCAGAATGTAAGTTTACTGTTGAGGTTTCAGACTATGAAGGCCGCTTCGTAAAAGACTGCGATAAAGACATTATAGACAGACTTAAAAACGAAGGAAGTCTTGTAAAGCGCGACCAAATTCTTCACTCATACCCACATTGTTGGCGATGTGGAAGCCCGCTTATTTACCGAGCAATCGGAAGCTGGTTTGTTGGTGTTGAGTCCATTCGTGATAAGCTTTTAAAAGCAAACGATCAAATTACATGGCAACCCGAACATATCAAAGCTGGCCGCTTTGGTAAATGGCTTGAAGGCGCACGCGACTGGGCAATAAGCCGTAACCGCTACTGGGGAAATCCAATTCCGGTTTGGAAGTGTGATGACTGTGGAAAGTCAATTTGCGTTGGAAGTCGTGACGAATTAAAAGAACTTTCAGGCGTGTATCCAGAAGACTTACATAAACACTTTGTAGACAAAATAGAAATTCCTTGCGAGTGCGGAACAAAGATGAAACGTGTTCCCGAAGTTTTAGACTGTTGGTTTGAATCAGGCTCAATGCCGTACGCACAAAACCACTACCCTTTCGAAAACAAAGAATACTTTGAGAGCCACTACCCTGCAGACTTTATTTCTGAAGGCTTAGATCAAACGAGAGGATGGTTTTATTCTCTCACTGTTTTAGCAGCTGCTCTTTTTGACAAGCCTGCATTTAAAAATTGTATTGTAAACGGTCTTATTTTAGCATCTGACGGTAAAAAAATGTCTAAGAGTTTAAAAAACTACACAGACCCTGCCATTGTTATGGAACAATTCGGAGCTGACGCCATTCGCATGTTCTTAATACACTCTGCTGCTGTTAGGGCAGACGATTTAAAATACTCTGATGAAGGGGTTAGAGATGTATTAAAAGGCGTACTCATACCTCTTTGGAATTCCTACAGCTTTTTTGTTACATATGCAAATATAGATGGTATTACAGCAACAGGCAAAGCTTTCGAAGCAAGTGCACCAGTCAACCCATTGGATAGATGGATTTTATCAATAACACAAAAAATGGTTTTTGATGTTACAGAAGCAATGGATAACTATGATTTGTCTAAAGCAATTGACCCAATTGTGTTATACATCGACCAATTAAATAACTGGTATATCAGGCGTAGCAGAAGGCGCTTTTGGAGAAGTGAAAATGATGGCGATAAAACAGAAGCATATGAAACATTGTACACAGCACTTAAAACATTTACAAAAATAGCAGCACCAGTTATCCCCTTTATCACAGAGGCAATGTGGCAAAATTTGCGCTTGAGTGATGATAAAGAGTCCGTTCACCTCTGCGATTATCCATTATACAATGAGTCAATGAGAGACTTAGACCTTGAGTTTGAAATGGACACTGTTCAAAAGGCTGTTTCTATGGGACGATCTCTACGATACCAGTTTAACTTAAAGATTAGACAACCGTTAAAAAGCGTTGAGTTTGTGACTAGAAATCCTGAAGAAAAAACAGTTCTATTAGCTATGGAAGAATCAATTCGAGAAGAGTTAAATGTTAAAAAAATTGTATTTCATGAGCGAGAAGATGAACTTGTTGAATACAAGGCAAAGGCAAACTTCAGGACTCTCGGAAAAGAGCTTGGCCCGCTTATGAAAAAGGCATCTGACATCATTTCTGAACTTGATCAAAGTGCTATACAATCTCTATTAGATGGTTCTACGTTGAGCATAGATGTTGAAGGTAAAACTGTTGAGCTAACAGAAGATAAAATTATTGTAGAACGAATTGAAAAGGCTAATCTAAAAGTATTGAATGAAGGAACACTTACCGTAGCACTGGACTCAGAAATTACAGAAGAGCTTAGGCTTGAAGGATTTGTGCGTGACCTTGTGCGTGGTATCCAAAATGAAAGAAAAGAAAAAGGCTTAGAAGTAAGTGACAGAATAAACCTACTTGTTTCAAGTGATACAGATGAATGTAGAAAAGAATTACAAAAAGCATTTGAAGAATTTGTTGATTATATTGCTTCTGAAACACTTTGCGTTGAAGCAATTTGGAAAGATACTATTGCTAACGGTACAGCTATAGAAGCTGGAGAAAGCACATGGAGAGTTAATATTGAAAAAGCTTAAAACATTTGGATGTTTAATAGTAATTGTTTTGTTAGCCGGTTGTGCTACAATGCCAGATTTTACAACTCACGTAGACCCCCTAACAATTTTTGATGAGGATGCAGCGGTATATGCGCATATAAAAATTGCAGGAAATGAAGATATTTTAGAATCGTTGATATTGCAAAGCGTTGCAGATATTGATGAAGAGTCACTCGATATAATTTTAGAGAGAAGCCATTCCTTGTATATTGCTGTTTTTGATGATAAGGAGCCATATGTGCAATTGGCTTTGCAAGGAAGCTTTCCCACTTTTTTTGTTAACGCATCCCTTAATAAGAGTCGCGGTTGGCAAAATGAGAGTACTAGCATTAATGGAAGCACATATAAATATAAACAGTACATTGGCGGTATACAGCTTTCAACACTTTCATCAAACCTTATAGTACTTTCTACAAATAATGTAAGCATTATGCAAGACCGCTTCAAACACTCAAACTTTAATGCAATGAATTTTCCAACTGCATACGATGAGAATGGACTCACATCTACAATAAATACATTGTTTATGAATTCTGACTCTATTTCTCTTTATTTTCCAAAAGCAGAATCACTCGTTTCTTCAATTTTACAACTGCCAATTGATCTTGCAATTGTATATGCATTTGGAAAAATCACTTTAATTGATGATGAGAACTTTTTACTTTCAATACAGTTAAAAATGGAAGATGAGCGTGTCGCAAGGGGTACAATGACGTTACTTAGAATTGCCCTGCTCGGTACAAATATAAATGCAGAGCTTCTTGATGACGGAATAATTGCACTTTCAGATTTACCGTTAAATGTTACTTACTTAGAAAATATATTTTAATAAATTTTTTATCGTTTTCACTAAGCTACTAAGAAGTTTATTAGCTTAGTGAATAAAGTTTCAATTTTTATTCAATTTGGTATTGCATTCACAATATTTATATCTTATATTACTAAATTATACATATATTATCGGAATTTAATCTCATAAATCTGTAAATTCTGTGCTTCTTTCTTTCTCCTTTACCTGCCGCCTTTGTTAATTTTTACATATTAACTATTAATTAATTCCCCCCTGCTTGCAAAAAACACACTATTAAGTTATACTAGTTTATAAGCATAATTACACAGGAGCCACTATGAAAGATAATTCAAAAATAATACTAAAAGCAGAGTCACTTGATGGCTATTTAACCGAAAAGGATCAAGCTTTCCTTTCAAAAATGGATTCACTCTATGAAGAAACTATGGCATCTTTTAAGATAATAGCTTCTGGTGGATTTTCTTCAACAATTGCCCAAGAAGAAAAAAAGATTATTTCATCTTTTAATGAAATGGGTCACTTTATGCAAGAAATTTGCAAAGAAGTTCCAGGCTTAAAAGTTTTCTCTTTTGAAACGGAGCCTTCTGCCCATGCTGAAGCGTCCCGCGTAATTGCAAAGCTACGTGATACTCGCACAGGACATGATGAATTTGTCTATTACACACAAAGAGCATATGAAATGCTTTTTAGAATGGCTTATACGGGTAACCACACTGACAATAAAAATTACCTTGTAGTAAAAACTCCTGTTACGATGCCCGTGCAAAATTACTCCGTTCATAAAATTCCAGACATTGATTATAAAATTGAGAACACTGTAATGTGTGTAATGCTCAGAGGGGCTCTCCTTCCTTCAATGATTATGTCAAAGGAAATTGAAGAATATTCATCTCACGGATATGTAACACCTTTTGCACTTTTTAAAATTAAAAGAGATGATACAAAAAAAGAATCAAATATGGAATATATATTAGATTTACAAAAATCTTTTTTCTCACTAGAGGAACTTGATGGGAAAGACCTCGTATTTGCAGACCCAATGAATGCAACCGGTGGTTCTCTCGTTACAATAGTAAATTATTTGCTAGAAAATGGTGTAAAGCCAAAGTCTATTAAGTTTTTCAATGTAATTTCTGCTTTAAAGGGAAGTTTACGAATTCTACGAGCAATTGAAAACTGCACAGTACACACGTTGTGGATGGACCCAGTGCTAAACTCATCTGCATATATAATGCCTGGGCTTGGCGATGCAGGCGATAGATTAAACGGTGTAGACAGCGAGGAAAACCAACGAAACATTATTCAGCTCATTGCAGACTATGGCTCAAATATTTCAGGTTTGTACCGCTCACAGCTTAACAAAATAGAAAAGACCGTTCTAGGAGAGTAATGAAGCATTTTCTAAGAATTATTTATTTTTTATTCTGTAGCATTATGCTATTTTCATGTGCTAGCGCTGACGAATCGGGATATATTGATTCATCGGTACTGGTGCAAGAATACATTGCTCTATCGAATGCATATGCTGATCTAGATCAGAATGATAAAGCCTTAGATCTATTACTAAAAGCTGAAGCTTACAGCCCTGAGAATCGTGAACTATTATACTTAATAGGACGTAGTGCTGCGTTATCTGAAAACTGGTCTATTGCTTTAGAATATTATGCAGCATTACTCAATCTTGACAGCGAAAATCTTTTATTGCAAAAATCCATTGCCTGGGTATATGCTCAAAGTGGTGATTTTGATACTGCAAAAGAATTATTTAAGTCTCTCTATGCGAACCATAGTTATGATAAAGAAATAGCCACGAATTATATCCTCACTCTCTTTGCAAGTGGAGAAAAAGAACTCGCTAGTACCATATTACATGATTATTCAAATATGTATCCCGATGAATCAAATATTGAAGAACTTCAAGAAAAAATTCTAAATGAGGATCCACAAACTCGCGAAAGCGATTCAGATAATAATACAGAGAACTAATTATCACACTGGTGAATTTGATACATATTGTCTATATTTTTCAGGACTTACCCTAAAAGCAACTATAGGAACATCTTCTTCCTCAAATGCTCTAGCTACTGCTTCCGTAGCTTCGGTAATAATTCTGCTTCCAGGTAGTATACGTAATGCTCTTGTTGAAAGGCCAATTCCTATACGGGAATTTAATCCCTCATTTCTTAACAACTTCTTCAGTTGTGCATGTAACTCTTCAGTTAAAATCATAGATTGATCCAAGTTCATATCAAGCATAATTCCTGCAAAGCTATCATTCAAATGCTCGAATACAAAGTCACGATACTTGAAATAATCTAAAAGAAGTGTTGCAATCTTTTTTTTCACTGGAATATTATTTTCTATACCCTTAATTTGCACAAAAACAAGCGCGAGGTCTTGCTCAGATGAAGCAGCACGTATAAGTTCTGAATCAAGTCTAGTTTCTAAATATGATTCCCATCCGACTCCTGTAATATCTGAAAAAAGTCCCATAGGGTCATTTACCTGCGGAACAGTGCTATCTATTTCATTTTCTTTTATTTCACTTTCTTCATTCACATAGTCTTCAACAAAACTACGTTCAAACGGAGCATCCTCGGTTACCTTTTCTTCGGTTTTATATGAGTCATACAAAGGAGCCGGCTGTGCTTTCGTTTTTTCTAAATCGTTTTCTATACCAACAAAAAAACTATCCCAGGAGCTTTCTTGCTCTTTAAATACAACTGGAATTGTTTCTCTTTCATTAATACTTGAAGTTGTATTTTCAATATTACGGGGACTTAATCTCATTGTGGTTGAAGCTCGTTCGCCTCCTAATGACACATACACTATCACAACAATAAGAACAAGGGTATACGCAAGAATAATTAAAAAGGAAACTCGCGCTGAACTATAAATATCTTGTGGACGCAACACATACAAAACAGCACTTAAGACAGCTGATTGACCATTTTGTCCTGGCAAAGCCATTGAGTATGTTTTAAGCATAGGCGATGAGCCTATGAGTACTGGCTGATTAGCGTCACTTATCTGGAGCACATTAGACGAAGCAGGAAAGGCAAATACAGGATTTTGGTCTATTGTAAAGAGCACCGCACTTATATGTGAGTTTTGAGTAACAGCAATCTCTAGTTGATTAAAATAATTTTCTAATTCATCTGGACTTTGAAGAGTCATATAAGAATTGATATTAGCATGTTGAACAAATTCTGTAAAAATTGTCTGTGTTTGCGACTCGCCTTTTACCATCTCAGCATAAACCGAAACAATGAAGTAAATTACTGACACAGTAAATACTACTATCCCTATATACGCGAAACATTTGTATTTTTCTCCACCCATAAAAACCCCGCTCTATAGTTAATTGTACCAAAATTTGTTAAAAATGTATAGTTGTATTTAGCGCAATTTTATAAAAATTATTAATTTTACCTTCATTCTGATTTTTATGTATGTACCACGCAAAATATGGTAGTAATGAGCAAAATAAACTAGTAGTATCATCTTGTGATGATTTTTCTGCACAAAGTGAAATTTCATTATAATAATACTCTTTGAATTGCGATGCAGGAAATGCCTTAGGATAATATGCAAGTAATGAAGTGCTACTATTACTAGTTTTCAAATTTATTGTGTGACTAAAAAAAGTATCAAATGATTCTTTATATTTATTAAGAATTGGGTTAGTTTTAACACCTTGAATTTCAATTAACTCTGTGCGATACATTATTGATGAAAAGTAGTCCTGTGTAGTTTTTAACCTGTTTGATATAGAATTAAATATACCATCCATGTATATTCCTTTTGCATATGCTTTATTATTTGTAAACGCGAAATCGCACCCAACAGTTCTGATATTATTGAAACCTGCCAGGCGTGCAAAATGTAAAGCAGCAATTGTAACAGTCCCACCGCCACTGCTTAGTGTTGGAAAAAATGATGTTCCTGCAATTGACTTATACCAATTATCAATATAGCTGCACAAAGGATGTTCCCCTTTAAAGAAACAAACATTTAAACCTTGCTCTACTATTTTTTTTACGGCTACAGAATTAGCACATAAATCAAAGGCAAACAATGTATGCTTTCTTTTTTTACATAAAAAGTGACTATGCGATATATGCTGAGCATCAATACTTATAACAACATCACTTACAACACCTTGCTCACTTAATGAAGAAAAAGCTGTATCTGTTGCGATTAAAAAGTAGTTGCTTCTCTCTTTAATAATATTTTCAATTTCTGCATCAAGACTGGGGCCTGCACCAATTATTAGAGCTGTTTTTGAAGTTGGAAAATTTGAATTAGTGATATCTACAAGATTATTTCTATTAATACTTTCACAGAGAGATAAATTTTGAAAGATGTTTCTTTGCCATTGTTTTCCAAAGTGAGACTGTACTGAAATGTCATGTGAAATTTTATCTAAAGCATTCTTTATTTTTTTTGATAGTTTTTCAACAATTTCAGCATTGGCATCACACCATGCACGTATAGGATAAAAAGAGAAATTCCCATCAAGAGGCGGAAAATAATTTTGTGTCAGGACTTCTTCTATAGAGTCAACCGTAGCGATAATCAAATCTCCAGGTATCTTAATTTTTTTTGACTTTTCTAAAAATGAAATTGATTGTTCATTCTTTTCTACTAGAATTATTTTATTATTTGGGTGCAAATTCTGAATTTCAGTAATATGTAAACCAGAAGTAAAGCCCGCTATTACTGTCATTCCTTCACTAACAGTATTTGCAAATTGCTCTGCTTCACGCATTGGATTATATAAAGAAGCTGAAGGCTTTCCGTCTGAGAAACAAGGAACTTCATGTCCCGTTTTAGCAGTTTTCCATGATACATAACAAGAACTCATGTACAAAATCCTTCTATCGAGGCAAAGCACTTCTCAATTTTTTCTGCAAGTTTACATTGGTACTCTTGTGCAAAAGGGTATTTTCTTGCCATAATCAGCTCAGAGATAGCACAATGCTCTAGCCACACAGCAGATGTTTCCTTTTTTTCTTTTTTTATAATTGATTTTACTTTCTCAATGCGCTCAGTAGTATCACAAATTTCAGAGTCCTTATAAAATGAATGCTCCTTTTTGGATGTGTGTACAGACAAGACATCTGTCCAAGGAATATCCTTGATGATGCCTAGAGAATTTTCGTATTGAAACCCATCAGGTAAAATACGAAAAAATCTTTTCGAAAAAACCTCTCCCCTTGTTGAGAACCACTGTTTGTAAATTTCCATTGGGCTTATAGTATTACTAGTATATGCATGCCTACCCCTACTCAGTCTTGATGAAAGAGGGCTCAAGCGAAAATCACTTACTTCATGTATTTTCTCATGTTCGTTTGGTTGAGCATGTGAATATCCCTTACTTGTACTAAGGTCAAGCCCAACTGCATATACAAAACTATCTGTAATTGCTAGTGCAAGTTCTGCAGCTGTTCCACTTACTGTACCGTTTCTTTGTGCTGCGACGCCTTGTATGCTGCAGGCATTTAATAGTACATTTTCAATGCCATCATTATATGTTAAAGGAAGTACTGGGATAGTTTCTAAAAGCTCAACTGGTATATTGCTTTCAGGCGAAACTGCAATTGGAATTGACTTGTTTCCATTGTTATTTCTACGTATTACATCTAGATGCTTTTGCGCATAATAACCACCATCAGTCGAAATACATAAGTCAGGAATAATACCATTTTCAAACAATACAGATAGAGATGATGATAGTGCTAAAATAAAAAAATTGTTTTGTGCTTTTTTTATGTTAGCAAGTTGATATTTTAAAGATGCTCCTGACGCTATAAGTAGTATTGGGTAACTTATTTTATCTATGTATTTAATTTTTTTTGTATATATACAAAACTTTATAATGTTTTTCAACCATCTATCAGAAAAATAAGAACGAGTAGAAAGTATGCTACTTGTTTTACTTATTAATAGACGCATTGATTGCCACGCCTTAGAACTTTCACTTGGAAAGGATACATGTGCTGCTTTCCATTCTAGTACTAGAGGGGCTGCAAGAGTTATTTCACCTAAAGTATTAAAAATTTCTTCGCATAGTGTAGAGTCTGTAGTACTTTCATCACAGAGAAAAGTCTTTGTCCATGAAGAATCTGTATTAAAGTGCTGTCCATATTCATAATGGTTTAAAATAAAAAAGTTATTGTACTGTATTGCAAAAATAGGTTTATTTGGAAATCGTTTTTGTAGATGGGATGCACAGAACGGTAGGGAGGCTCCTAATAAAAATATACATGAAGGTTCAAAATTGCAAGCTATTGAGTCAACAAATGCCTTTGCCTCATTTTCTGGATTATATTTTGAATGCAAAAAACGCCCATCAACCACACAGGTTACGCTTGCGTTTTTTGCGGTATCAAGGCGTATTTTCATATTTCTTACTGCTAATTAAGATATTCCTAAATCAGTAAAAAGTTTTTTATATCTATCAAAGTACTCAGATTGTGCAAACTCTGAAATTTTTTCTTCAGGTAAGCTTTCGAGCAACCTATCCATATAGGATAATACTGATTTAATTTCTTCGTGCATACCTGAATCAAGATTACTAGTACCATTTAGCAAATCGTCATCATCAGATATATCGGATTCCCATTGATCACTTTTAAATACAGAACTCACTGGATCATTTATATCAGAAGAAGAATAGCCTTCTACGACATCTGAATCACTTATTTCTGCAGGAATAAACTCATCGGGATCATCAAAGGCATCTTCATCAATAATCATATCAGAAATCAAATCATCGTCGCTTGGCTCTTCTTGTAGATGCTGCATTGAAGTATCACTTATTTCATTTTGAGCTTCTTCTTCATCAAAAAAGTTAACAGGCGAAGAATCAACTACTAAGTCTTCAATTACTGGTACATCAATTTCATCTGGCAATGAATCCTCTGTATCCATATCAAAGTCAATATCATCTAAGCTAGGTTCTACTAATTCTTTATCTTCAATTACCAATGCGTTATCATCATTTGAAAAATAATCTGTATCTACATCAAAGTCGTCTGTTTCATTTTCCACTGAAAAGCTATCTTCAACAAGTGGGGTATCACTCTCTGCTTCATCATCACCATCTACAGTAAAGTCTGCACTAGTTAATATATTATTAAGTTCATCCCCAGATAAAGCAATTGTATCATCACCCTCATAGTCACTAAAAAATCCACCTTCAGCAGCTCCATCAGTTTTTCCTTGTGTGGAGTTTCCATCAGTTTTTATCTTAGCCAACTCTGACTTAAACTGCGACATCTCTTTTCGAAGGTTCGATAGTTCATCAACAATCTTACTTAATACATCTGTATTACCTGCTACTTGTGAAACGCTAGCCTGAGACTCAAAAGGTTTTTCATTGTCAATAGAGATATTGAAATCTTGTACAGCTTCATCGCTTTGCTCAAAAGTTCCCATAGCAGCTGTCTGTTCCATCGAGCTTGGAATATCATCAAGTGTAATTTCTTCACCTAAGTTTATTGGTTCATTTTCTTCTAAGTCCATATCGTAGGTTGTAGCTGTGTCTTCATCAGATAGTGATACATCAATATCACCCATATCATCAAATGTTACGTCCATGTCTAATGGTGAATCTTCTACAGTTTCTTGAGTTGAAGATTCTTCTTTCATAAAATCATCAAAGGATACACTAAGATCATCACCTTCTTCATCATTGTACACACCAATATCTGCTGTGCTCTGATCTGTATCACTTCCCATTAAATCAAAATCAGAGTTTAAATCTTCATTATCTGTAACAGGGGTAGTATCTTCTGGTAATGCATTATCACCCATATCCATAAAACTATCAAAGTCTATATCCAAATCTGAATCTTCATCTTCATCTAAGGTCATCCCACTTGTAATGTTTAAAAGTTCATCCGTGGTTAACGTTGAGTTATCTGAATCTTCATCTATGCTGTCTTTGCTAGCATCAACATCAATATTTAAATCCATGTCAGTGTCTTCACTTAAATCAACATCTTCTGAGAAAATTTCCAAATTATTTGAGTCAAAATCGTCTCCCTCAATATCTACAGTATCAAAGCCTTCATTATTATCAAAATCATTCGTTTGGTTTAAATCATCGCTCGAATCAACCGGAGACTTCTTTACCCAAACTCCATATTGCTCAAGTGAGTTTTCATTACTAAGTTTTTCTTCTTCTATAGACATAACCACTCCCATGGTATAATTTACTTACACTTATATATCGGCATATTATCGCTATTTAATTAATTAAAAAGTTTTTCTTATTTTAATTATAACACACTTTTTATATTCAAGAAAAGAGGAAAAAAGCCGAAAATTGAAAATATGAGTCGATTTCATTTATTATTTTCAGCCTGTTGCGCTGTTTTTGTGTATGTTAGTATTTCAATATTAGCAGGACAAAACGGAATTTGGGCTTACAATCAATTAGAAAGCCACAAGGTTGTTTTGGCCCAGCATTTAACTTCATTACAGAGCGTGAATGAACAGTTAACCATTGATTCTCATGCTCTTAGAGAAGATGAAAGTGTGCTTCGTGCGTATGCAAAGAAAATGGGATTTGTAAACAGCGGTGAACAATTACTTAAGATTAGTGGCATTGCAGATACCCCTGCGTTTGTTTATAATGCGGGCTCAAAGGTTCTCAGACCAAACATTATTTTTGTCCCTGATTGGCTCGCTAAATCAATAGGTTTTTTTGTTTTTATTAGCATAAATGTAATCCTATCTTTAATACATTTAAAAAAGAGTTATAAAGCGTATGATACTGTCAAAGTCTGATCCAGAGAGTGTACAGATAGTATGCGATGCTTTAATCAAGAGACAAGTTGTTATAATACCAACAGATACGGTATATGGATTTTCGGGAATAGTTCCACATACAGATACACTTATCAGAAAGATAAAAGGAAGGGAAGAGGTTAAGCCCTTTATACAACTTGTTGCAAGTCCTGCCGACATAGCAAAATATTCATCAACGGTAATACCTAACAGAATATTACAGCATATGCCAGGTCCTGTTACAGTAATTGTAAATGACAATGATGGAACTGGAACTACAGCTTATCGCTGCCCCAGTGACGCGTGGCTACAGAAAATTCTTACCTTATGCAACACTCCCCTTTACTCGACAAGCACAAATCGTTCTGGCAAAGAAATACTTTTTGATGTAAACAAAATGGAAAAAGAATTTGGAAGCGAAGTATTTTGCATTGTAGACGCGCAATCTTCAATTACATCAGATAATACCCCATCAACGATTGTTGACCTATGTAATAATGAGATTCGCATAGTGAGACAAGGATCTTTACAAATATAAAACAATACAATTTAGCGATACCATTTCACAGGTATTTCTTCTTTTACCGCTATTGTTACACCATTTGCATCAAGTCGTGGGCCAAATGTATGCTTGATTCCACTCAATGAATTTTCACTTTCTATTGTTAGCTCCCATTCGATTAAGCTATCATCAAGGGCTTTTACAAGTGCAACTTCTCTAGGAAGTTCAGGATAAAATGAAGCATTAGATTGGCTCTCTTGGCGAGCCAAGAAGGTAGCTCCATCAACACTTACGCTAATATTCATGCTAGCTCCATTTTCAAAAATAACAAAACCTTTGCCGCCACGCAAAATAACTATTTTATCCACATGTTCTTCACCATACCATGTTCCAAACAAATTAGTAACAGTTATTGACGATGCGGAGCTATTAATGGTAGATGCACTATCTGAATTTGGAAGCAAATCATTTGTATCTGCTTTATATGCATCAATAAGTTCATTCAATACATCCTTTGCATCTATGAGAATTCTATAATATTCAGAATATTCATACTCAACAAAAATTTCTTCATTTGTAGATACATCAATAAGATATAATCGAGTTGACCACGAATCATCATTTTCTATAATTTCATTATAAAAAAGCATATCATTTGAGTTTTTGTGTATATCCAAAACATCTGTTGAATACACCGTTGACCTTCTATCGTGTAATGTAAAATTATCGTTTAATTGAAGCTGTGAATAAAAAAGATCTGCAGAAACTTGTACTTTTGAAGGGTCGTTTGAATCGATGATTGAACCATACACATAGAGATTCCTCTTCCCTTCAGATGCGGGTGATTCCTGTGAAAAAGCACTTTGAAAAATTGAGAAAAAAATAATTGTTAACATTAAAAAGCTCGTATGCTTTTTATTGTTCATGTTACCCATGAAATCAGCCTTGTAACCCTTTCCTAAAGTCTCTTTGCATATCACGCGTTACGTCACGCTCTCGAATATCAGAACGCTTATCGTAGCTTTTTTTCCCTCGACATAGGCCCAATGTAACCTTTACCCTACCATTTTTTAAATAAAAGTCAAGTGGAATAAGTGTAATGCCTTTTTCATCAACTTTTCTTTTTAATTTTTTTATCTCGTCTGAATGCAACAGAAGTTTTTTATGCCGTTCAGGAGAATGATTAAATATTGATGAAAATGCGTACTCAGAAATATGCCAGTTTTTTACCCACACTTCATTGTTGATAATTTCGGCAAAAGCATCCGGAAAGGACATATTCCCAAATTTTACCGACTTTACTTCTGTTCCCTTTAACTCGACACCGCACTCTATAGAATCTTCGATTGTATAATTAAACCGCGCCTTTCTGTTTTGTGCTATAGTCTTCACTTTGCCGATACTCATACTTATAGTATACGACAAGATTAAAAAACCCTCAAGAGGTAAAGTGCAAATACTTATAAATAATTAAGAATGTAAATTTATTAAATCATTGATATATTTGTTTGTTTTCAGTTCGGCGCGACGTTTTTTCTTATGAAAGATTTAAATCTATAATAAGCTGTACTTCAGTTACACTAAGACCCAGCTTATTTGAAATATACTCAGCAGAAAAATCATCCTTAGCTAGTTGTAGTACTCTATCTTTAAAGGAAACATCTGCTAGCGGTGCATTGTTTGACTGTATTATTTCAGGTATCGCAACTTCTGCATTTTGTACCGTGTTTTCTTCGGGTATCCTATATGCATCAAAATCAATGGAGAGCTGAACACTTTCGGTATCGTCAACAGTTACATCTTTTTTTTCAAGCTTTTTATATGCTTTTGCAGCATTACGTACTGGTGGGATTGCCTCCCTTTTAGTTGAAAGTCTATCCAGAACCTCCTTCTCACGCTTTTTTTCTTTTTCTTGGCCTTGTAACAGTAGGAGTCGCTTGTCAGCTTCATCTATGAGGCCTCGTAAGCCCTTAACCCTTTCTTCGATGAGTGTAACATCTTCTAAAGCTGTTTTATTTATTTCGATGAGTAGTTTATCAACTTCATTAGTAATATCAGAAAGCAATGCTTGAGGGGAAAAAGTTCGCTTTAAGCGGTTAAAAAAAACAAACCATAGAGCTATATTTATAAGAGATATAATTATGAGTAAAACAACTTCACCTGAAACCATAACGTTACCCTGAAATATCTATGTGCTGACCAAGCCACGGATCGGTAATAACTTGATATGTCTCTTCTGGTGCTTCTTCTTTATTTTCTTCTCTATGCCCTGAAGAGCCACCATGACTTTCACCGTTATTTTGGTCTTTTACATGAGCAAGACCATCATCATCCATATCTGCTTTTTCAACAGTGGTAGTTTTTTCTTGAATTCGTTTTGTTAATTCTTCTTGCTGAATGGCTCCTTGTAATTGAATCCCCTGCTCTTTTTGTGCTGTAAGCTTGGAGACTTTTTCCAAAGAGGAATACATTGTTTGTAAATCAATTGGTTGAATAGCCATCGGGTACTCGCGCTTCATCTTCAGCCTGTGCGGCTTCGTATTTTCCGTATCGAATAAAACCATCTTCATGGAAGAAGGTTACTGCCTTAGTTTCATTTCGTATTTCTTCTCGAATATCACGAATATTTATTTTAACACCAGGGTATACAGCTCCCGAAGCAGAGACAGTACCAACTACTTTTAATTCTCGTAAATGATCCTGTATTTCTTGAATTTCAGCAGACATTTCATCAACATCTGTATGTATTTCTTCTTTTCGCCTCATAAGAGCGTTGAGATTTTCTTCTTTTTCTTGCGGAAGGGTTTTTCGAATTTTCTTTTGCTGCTCTAATGTTTGTATATCTAGCTCTAATTCATTAAGTTCTCTAATTAGTATAGATTGTTTTTCAGTTAGCTCATCAAGGCGTTTTTTTGCCTTTGGATCATATCCAACAGACAGAATTGTCTCACTTGCACCTGCATTATTTCCGATAGTTTTTGCTCTGATTTCTTCGGTAGCAAATGAGTGCCCACCAATAATGCTTGCACGTTTACCTTGAACTAAAATTTTCTTATTACTAGTTACATTTGAGTTGATTATACCGTCTCGAACTACAATAAAGCCTTCTGCCTCGACAGTGGCATTTTGAATAAACTTAGCCCACATAGAGCCGCCCGCTCGAATGAATCCTTGGTCTTTTCCCATAACACCAAGAGAAACTACAATATCTCCATCTGCTTCTAAAACCGAGTTTTCAACAGTTCCATACACTTCTATGTTTCCAGAAGCTTTAACTTGGAAGCCATCTTCAACATTACCTTTAATTATCACAGTACCAAGGAAAGTAATATTACCTGTTTTAATATTTACGCCATCAACTTCCATAATTGGCTCTACATTGATTTTATCATTCACTAGTAATACTTGTCCATTCACTGTAGCTCGAATTGTTCGTCCGTCTGAATCCACTGAAACATTTTTTCCAATTGGTAAAGATATGTCTTTACCATTTTTTGCTTCTAAAAAGCGTCCTAATAGTGTATGTCCAGACTTTCCTCTCTCTGGTAACATTTTTTGTGCTAGTGTTTGACCTTCTACAACATTTTGAATTAGGTTAAGCTCTTTAAAGTCTACCTGACCAGTCTCAGACTCTTTCATATGTAAGTTTGATTTATCTGTTTCAAAGTTATATGCGATATAAGCATCTCGACCATCTACTGGTTCAACACCCTCCGCAACAACATAAGGTATCCCAAATACGGGGTTATCCACAAATTCATCTATCATTTCTCTGTTTAAATCATTCACTATACCTTGGTTCTTTAGCATTTGCTCAATACGTTGAGCTGAGATGTCTGCTCCTCCAATAGCTGGCGCAGTTGCAACAATACTAGCCTTCATTTCATCAGGTGAAATATCAATATAAAAAGTTGCATCCCCAGATTGATTGTGGGTGTATTGTCCTACAGGCTCATATTCACCATTCGTTGTATTTTTTGCAAATTCCTTCACAAGATTTTGGTCTATTGAAATCGTATCACTTCGTTTTAAATTATCAAATATCAGTTTAGGATCTACAGGGATTCCAGATCCTTGAGGTGCAATAACTTTTAAATGAATTTCAGAACCAAAACGGTGAATATAGAAAATGCCGTCAACATTTTTTACGACTACTTCTTCTCCAAATTCACCATCAGTAGAAACACCACCAGCACCATCTTTATTTCCTTTTTTAGCGTGCAATTCATTTTCATAAACTCTTAGGGACCAAGGCTTTTTCATTAAAGACATAAAACCCTTGTATCCTTGCTCTAAAACTTCATACTCTAGTACTGCTACTCGAGCTTCAAGTTGGATAGCTGCATCTGCAAGTGCTTCTTCTATGGTGTCCGCATTTATATCAACATACCTAACATTTCTGTCTTTTTCAAATTGAGATTCCATATCTGCTCGAAGCTTTTCTAGTGTAACCAACCTTAGCCCTCCGCCTTACATTATACCTTTTCGAACATTTGTAAGTTTTGCTCGCAAGCGCATATTTGCCTTTGTGTGTAATTGTGAAATCCTTGACTCACTTACTTGTAAAACTTGACCTATTTCCTTAAATGTTAAGTCTTCATGATAGTATAAAACCAAAACCATTTTTTCTTTTTCAGGAAGTTCATTAATAGCTTCCATTATTACACGTTTTACCTCTTCACGCTCTACAATTACATCTGGATTTAAGCTTGATGGAGATTCAATGCTATCACCAATAGACATTCTATCGGAGGATTCACCAGAATACCATACATCATTTAATGAAAGGACACTGGTACCTGAAACCTTTAAAACGGTATTGTTAAAGCTCTCAAGTGTAAGACCCATTGCTGATGCTATTTCTTCATCTGCTGCAGGGCGACCGAGACGCGCTTCTAATTCTACTATTGTGTCTTCAATTTCACGAGACTTTTGCCGTACTGATCGGGGAACCCAGTCCAATTGTCTTAGCTCATCAAAAATGGCACCTCTAATACGAGTTACAGCATAAGTTTTAAATTTTACCTTTTTATCTGGATCAAATTTATTAATGGCATCTAAAAGTCCAAACTGGCCAAAACCAACCAGATCATCAAATTCTACGCTATTTGGCATATTTACAGCAACTTTACCTGCAACATACTTAACCAATGGCATATATTGACGTATAAATGCATCTCTCAATTGTGTAGACTTCGACTTTCGGAATTCTATCCAGAGTTCTTCTTCTGTTTTTTGCTCGTAGAGCGTTGTCATCATCTTTTACACCTTTCTATAATGATAAAACAATTATGTATCTTTTACCATAGCTGTTCTTATTGCAGCTGCTATATCTTTTGCATCTCCTAGCTCAGAAACAGCAACAGGTTCACTGCTTGGTCTTGTAGCACCGGTTTCAGCAAAAACTGAATCTTGAATAAGGTCATCTGAACTGCCTAAGCTTTCATCATCCTCATCAACTCCTAAACTATCCATATCAGGTAACTCACCTAATTCTGAGTCATCGTTTTCTGTACTGTCATCTTCAACAAAGCTAGAAAAAGATGTTCTATTATCTGTAACCATAGAACTTTCTGTATCTGTGTTACTTCCCGTATCACCTATATCAGGAAGCTCCTCGACAGATGCTAAGTTTCCTTCATTCGTCGTAATTGAGTCCAGGGGACTGGCTTGAAAACCTACAGCTTCTTGGTTATTTTCTATCGGAATACTACTATTCAACGGTTCCATCACTGACTGGGGCTCTACCACAGGAGGACTAACAAATTCACTTAAATTGAACGTTGGTGCAGTTGCGCTATCTGGTAATTCGTCTTCAACTATAATATCTACGGAATTGGGCATGTTTTCGGATACATTAGGTTCACCTTGAATTTCAACTGCATCTTGACTTAATAAAAACTTATTATAAATCGTGTATGCAAAAAAGTACAAAACTGAAAATACTATGCCTGATATGAGCGCGCGCAACAAAAGCATAAGAAAACTTACGCCCCCCAATAAGCCAGAGACAAAAGACAAGAGAAACCCTATAAGAAAAACTGTTGCAATTCTTTTTAAGCTAAACATATCCCCCCTATAAAAGCCATAAATCCTGCAAAAACATCACTATATAACTTTTTAGCTATTACATAAATGAATATAATGTCTTGCAATAGAACACTTTTATACCGTTTTCTTCCCCTATTCATAGATTACGTCAAAAATGACAAAACGTCAAGCTCTTAACTAGCAATTTACCACTTTTGCTTAAACTTTCGAAAAAAGCGCGAAAAGCCTTCTTCCGAATTTAAATCTGTTTTTTCAATTCTTCCAACAATATGTTTTATACACATTGAGCACTTTGCATTTGGCTGTGATACCAAGAATGGTTTTTGCCGTAGCACCGATGCTGAAACAGCTGCATCATCATAAATAAATCCTAAGTACTCTATTTCATAATTTAGAAACTGTTGTGCAATTGAAATAATTTGCTCTGCAACCCGCTTGCCTTCAGAGGCAGAATGAACCCGGTTAACCAATAGTTTGAGGTTTGGCCGATTGTCTATCATTTCTGTTGCTATAATTTTTATTATACCATATGCATCAGTAATTGAAGTAGGTTCAGGAGTCGTTAATACATATATTTCGTCTGCAGCTGCTAAAAGCCCTAATACGCTCTGTGCAATACCTGCACCTGTGTCTATAATAATAATATCTGCACTAGATAGTTGCATAAACTCATCAGAAAAACTTGCAAGCTCGGCTTCGTTCAAATTTGCAATACGAGAAAAACCATTTGCGCCAGGTACAAATTGAAAACCATACTCAGTATCACAAACAATGTCTTTCATCTTATATCTATTGTTCATTACATCAAGTAAATTTGCCTTTGGGGCAGTTCCAATGAGGATATTGACATTAGCCATACCTAAATCACCATCGATAAGTATAACTTTCTTACCTGCTTGTGAATATGCAATAGCCATATTTACCGATAAGTTTGTTTTTCCAACACCACCCTTACCGCTTGTAACAGCAATAATTCTTGTTTTGTGATTGTCAGCTCCATTGCTTGGTCTATACATATCCTGACGCTCCAATCTTTGTTGCATAAGCTCACGTAATTCTGATGCTTGATCTTCCATAAACTACCCTATCTTTTCCTGTATAAATTTTTCATCTA
>CAYJFX010000031.1:0-20053 GCA_964369735.1 uncultured Treponemataceae bacterium | reverse complement strand
CATCGCGTGAAACAAAGCTCATTTCCATGTCTATTTGAGTAAACTCAGGTTGTCTATCTCCTCGCGCATCTTCATCGCGGTAACAGCGCGCAATTTGAAAGTACCGATCAAAGCCTGATACCATTAAAATTTGTTTATAAAGTTGTGGTGACTGAGGAAGTGCGTAAAAATGACCTGGGTAAAGGCGTGACGGTACAAGGTAATCCCTTGCGCCTTCTGGTGTTGATTTAATAAATGTTGGTGTCTCTATTTCAAAAAAGTTATTTGAAGATAAATAATTTCTAACACTTAAGGCCACCTTATGACGCAAAGCTAAGTGGTGTTGCATATGCTGAGTCCTAAGGTCTAAGTATCGATATTTTAAGCGTAAATCTTCATTTGGAACAACCGGGGTGCCATCTTTTTGAACTTCATCTATCATAAAAGGAAGAACATCACAGTTTGATAGAACTTCTATATTTTTTGCTATAAGCTCAATTTCGCCTGTTAGCATGTCTTTGTTTACCATTGAATCTGGACGTGCATTTACAAGCCCTTCAACGGCGACACATGTTTCCATGCGCAAATCCTTTGCAAGGTCTGCTAACTCTGGTGTTATATTTGTATCAATTACAACTTGTGTAATACCGTAGCGATCTCTAAGGTTGATAAAAGCTATTCCGCCATGTTCACGGAGGCGGTGAATCCATCCATTTAACGTTACTGTCTTGTTGGCATCACTTTTTCGCAAGTCGCCACAAGTATGTGTTCTTTTCATTGTTTCCATAAAAACAATAATAGCCGAAAATGCTATTTGTTTCAAGGGAGAAGGAAAGAAATTATTTACATGAAAGAGTTGGGATAATTTTCTTTATTTTTAAAATTCCTCTAGGGCTCATGCTAAAATCTCTGAGCCCAGCTTTTAATAGTCGCTCAGTAAACTGTGTGTTTCCCGCCATTTCTCCACATAAACCAACAGGTATGTTTGCTTTATTGGCAGTTTCAATAACATGTTTAATGAGCATCATAACAGCAGGATGCCCCTCGTCATACAGTTCAGAAATGTTTCCATTCCCTCTATCTACAGCTAAGGTGTACTGTGTTAAGTCGTTTGTACCAATACTAAAAAAATCTGAAACAGAAGAAAGCTCTTCTGCATTTATTGCCGCTGCAGGTGTTTCTATCATTATACCAATGGGAATTTTTTTTGCTTCTACTCCCTCCTTTTGGAGCTCCGCAGAAGCTTCTTGTATAAATACCTTTACTTGCATTACCTCATCTTTTGAAATAATCATTGGAAGCATGATCTTTGCATTTCCGTACACGCTGGCACGCAAAAGAGCCCGTATTTGCGTTTTAAATACATCTGTGCGTTTTAAGCAGTAGCGAATAGCTCTCCATCCTAAAAAGGGGTTTTCCTCTTTTGGAATTCCAAGCGATGGAATATTCTTATCGCCTCCCGCGTCCAGGGTTCTAAAAATTACAGGTTTATCTTTAAGTGCAGAAAGCACTTCTTTATACACTTTAAACTGCTCTTCTTCAGTCGGCAGTGTATTACCTCCATTTTCCATATAAAAAAACTCTGTTCTAAACAATCCTATTCCATCTGCATTACAATCAAGCACGTCTTGTACTTCATGAAAGCTGCCTATGTTTGCCATTAACTCAACTGGCGTTCCATGTAGAGTTTTGCAATCCATATACACAAGCTTTTTTTCTTCTTCTGTTTGAGCTTTTTGTTCTTGAATGGCCGTTTGAAATTCTTTAATTACATCCTGTGTTGGAGAAATATACACAATCCCATTTGTTCCATTCACTGCGCAAAAATCCTGCTCAGAAACGGTATTTTCAATATTTGCTATTCCCGAAACCATGGGAATTCCCATTGCCCGGGATATAATCGCCGCATGAGAAGTTTTGCTTCCTTGTTCTAGAACAAAGCCTTGTAAAAGCGTTTTATCTATTTTAGCCATATCCACGGGGCCTATTTCTTTTGCCGCGAGGATGAAAGGCTCTGTGGGTCTTAGAACGGAAGCTGCAGTACTTTTTAATGATTCTAAAAGCATTCTAAATATCTGCTTGAAATCATCAGCTCGTGCCCTAAAGTATGGATCCTCTATTTCTAACATTTTTGAAACATAAGATTCTCCAACAAAAGACAAGGCATATTCTAAATTTGATAGCTCTTTTTCCATAAATTGCTCAATTTCTTGTATAACCATCACATCGTTAAGCATCATAATATATGTTTCAAAAATTGCTACCTGTTCTTCTTGGTTATCGGTTTTTGCTTGCGCAATAAGAGCTTCAATATCTTTTTGAGTGTTTTGAAGAGCCTTTTGAAGTTTTTCTTTTTCTCCCTCAAACTCTTCAATCTTTATATCGACCTTCGTATAGGTTATGTCTGCTATCGAAAGCAATACTATTTTTCCAAGTGCTCGCCCTTCAGAAACAGGGATACCCGTTATTTTTTCCATCGCCTTTCCTCTCAATGCTTTGATAAGAAGCATTTATAAGTACTGTAATTATCTCATGCTTTTTAAAATAATGCAAGATATTTAAACATAAAAAAGGGGCTTTCAGTGCAGCCCCTTTTTATGCTTGACTCTTTTTTACCTATTGTATACAAGGAGTGTTTCTCCCGTTCCACTTCGAAGTGTTAGCACATTGCTACTTATTTCAAAGCTCGCAACTTCTTCTAAAAGCATTAACAATCGCATTTCAAAATCTCTTACTTCTTCATTTGGTGCAGCCATTCGGGTTGTACCGAGGGCTGAAAGAGACAAGGCTCCGTTAGCATTAAAGGAATAACTTCCCATAAGGTTATTTACCCCTGTAGAGCCATACACTTTTCCATCATCAGAAAAAGCAAGGGTAACACCTTGAACGCTTGATGGCACATTTGTTACCGCATTTCCAATATTATACATTGAAATATTCCAGGCAGTGTTTTCTAAAAGTGTTTGTACAAATTCTAATTCTGTATCATTTTTGCTATTCTTAATACTTAAAGTGGTTTCTCCATCATCTTTTTCGATAGAAATTCGACCACCTTCTTGTAAAACCTTTAAAAAAGCATCTTCAACCATTTGCTCTTCTGGAGCACCTATCATCATTGTTACAGCGAGAGGTGTTACAAACACACTATTCCCTTCGACAGTTGCAATCCCATTAAAATGATTAACCCCCGAAAAACCAGAAACGCCATACTCTTTTTCGTTTTGTTGTGTTAAAGATATTGTTATAACTCCAGTTAATGTTCCATCATCTTTTTCAAGATCTCTTTTCCCATCATCCATTGAAACAAGTGTCCATGTGGCCTCAGGATTTACCTCTTCCACACATCCTGTCATAAAAAATGCTAAAAGAATACAAATAGCAACAAGTGTTTTTTTCATAGTAACCTCGTAAAAAAATTAACTGCATGCTTTCAAAAAAGCATGCAAATAGGATTACATTTAATATACTGTGATTTTTGTGTTTTTTCAAGCAGGTTAGCGTTTTTTTATTGACAATTTGGAAAAGTGCTATATACTTAAAGTACAAATATTTATTTTAATTTAGGAGAAAGATTCATGTTACAAGATCAACTTACTGAACGAAGGGAAGCCGCTTCAAATCGTTATGATGAAAAAACGCGAAGCATTATGTCAAGCGCAACAAATCAATTGCACAACGATGGCTATGCTGAAAAGGCTGCAAATGTTGGATTTACAGTCCCTAACAACGACATGATAGATTTTACGGGAGCCACCGTTCCACTGTATGATTGTCTCAAAGGAAAACCAACAATTCTCACTTTTTTTAGGGGAACTTGGTGCCCATACTGCAACTTTGAGCTACGCGAGTATATTAAACAAATGGAACAAACATCTGGCGTAAATCTCATTGCAATAAGCCCAGAAAAACCAGATGTAACAAGTGAAACTGTTGATATGGAAAGTGCTCCTTTTACAATACTGTCAGATGAGAACAATGCTCTTGCAACAAAAATGAACCTGGTTTTTACACTTCCTGAAGACCTACAAAAGGTGTACACCTCTGCTGGGCTAAACGTAGAGCGCTCACAAGGGAATAATACGCAAAAGCTGCCTATCCCTGCTACATATATTATTGACAAAGATGCTACGATTGTAAAAGCATGGATTAATGTTGACTATACATATAGAGCAGAGCCCTCAGAAGTTATTGCAGAGTACAAGAAGTTATATTTATAGTCTTATTTTTTCCAGTACGCCCTTGTAAAGAAAATAATCATGGTGTATAGCTCTAATCGGCCAGCAATCATGGCAAATGAAAACCATAATTTTGCAAGGGGATGGAAAAAAGAATAATTTCCAACAGGTCCCACGGCACCAAAGCCAGGGCCTATATTCCCAACCAAGGCTAGTCCTGCAGTATACGAAGTTACAAGATCTGCTCCGTTTAAAGCTGCAACCATAGAAGTAATAACTACAAGAGTAAAATACAAAGAAAGAAAACCTGCTACACTGTATACAATATCTTTTCTTCCAACTCTATTGTTTAATTGAATACTAAAAATTCCGTGAGGATGGAGCATTCGTTTAATTTCTATTCCTAACTGTTTTGAAAGAATAACCCATCGTAATACTTTTATACTACCACCTGTCGATCCAGTACATCCACCAATAAACATAAGAAAAAAGATAATCATTTGTGCAAAAGGATGCCACAGAGAATAATCAGCTGTAACAAAACCTGTAGTAGTTGTAATCGAAACCACTTGAAAAGATGCATAGCGCAAAGCTTCTAGTATAGAGCCATAGGTGGGAAAAATAAAAACTGCAATCCCTACAACAGCCACCAAAATAATTAGCAAATATGCTTTTAATTCTGTATTTTGAATAAATTCTCGCCCGTTTCCTATTATTAAATGATAATACAAACTAAAGTTAATCCCTGCCAAAAGCATGAACACAATAATAATCCAGTCAATTGCAGCTGAGTCAAAACCTCCAACACTGGAATTAAGAGAGCTAAAGCCCCCCGTCCCTAATGTTGCAAAGGTATGCCCGATTGCGTCAACAAAATCCATTCCAGCTATCATTAATAAAATAGTTTGCACCACCGTAAAGCCTAAATAAATGAACCACAGAATTTTTGCAGTCATAGTTATTTTAGGAGTAATTTTTCCCTTTTCTGGCCCTGTCGTTTCCGCTTTGATAAGCTGAAAACCACCTACCCCAAGAAGAGGCAAAAGTGCAACAGTCAACGCAACAATACCCATTCCACCAAGCCAGTGCATTTGCATCCTCCAAAGATTGATACTTCTAGGCAAACTTTCTAGTTCAGTAAGAATCGATGCGCCTGTTGTCGTATAACCTGACGCACTTTCAAAAAAAGCGTCGGCAAAAGATGGGATGCACCCGGAAATCATAAAAGGGATTGCTCCAAGAAGACTCGCAAAAGTCCATGATAAAGCAACGGCAACAAAGCCGCTTCGTTGAGAAAGTTTAAACTGGTGCTTTCTTGTAATTATTAGCACAAGTGATCCAAAAATCCAGCATGCATTTATGGGTAAAAGAAAGGCATCCACCACATGGTGCTCTTCTACATTTATTGCAACCCCAAGAGGCAGCAACATGGTAAAAGCAATAATCATAAGAATCATCGAAATAAGGCGTAACAGTGAAATTGTTATCACATTCCTACCCCAAATACACCAAGAACGTCAAAAATATTTTCTGGCTGAACTAAAAATATCAAAGCATCTCCTTCATTAAAAACAGCATCACCTGTTGGTATAGAAAATTTATCCTTACCTTTTTCTTTTACTAACAATACAATAAATGCGGACAAGTCTGAAAAATCGCTTAATTTTGTGCCAATGATAGGGCAATCTTCAGGAAGAACTATTTCGATTAACTCAAGCTTCCCGTCAGTAACGGTATGGATTCCTTTTACACTTTTTCCTCTAAGATGCGTTAAAATACTATCAATAACAGCATCTTTTATTGGTATTGCAACATCAATGCCAATATCGCGTCCGATTGCCGCATAGTTACCACTTTGCACTAGACAAACCGTTTTACTCACACCAAGTGTTTTCATGTATGCTGAAGCAATCATATTTAATTCGTGATTTCTCGTTGCAGCTATAACAAGGTCAAATGAACTTAGATTTTCTTCTTCTATAAAACTTTCATCGGTTATATCTGCATGAAAAACATTTGCCATTGGGAAATTTGCAGAGGCTTCCTTTGCTTTTTCTTTATCAGAATCAATAATGATAAATTCGTTACTAATCTTTTTACGCACCCCAAACATATCTTTTTTATCATTAAATTTATTTTTTAGTAATTGTTCAGCTACAATGGTTCCTATTTTCCCAGCTCCAACAAGTGCAATTTTTTTTATAACATTTCTCTCAGTTCCACACAAATTTAATATGTCAGAAAGATTGTCTTTATGAACAAGAACACCTATTCTATCGCCAGGGGATAATACTGCGGCACCTGATGGAAAAAAGCTCTTTCCATCTTTTTCAACAAAAGCAAACAAAAAAGGGGTTGTAGTTGTTTTTCTTACATCTAAAACAGAGCAACCAGCAAAACAGCTTCCTTCTTCTATGTATATCGATGTTAATTCATAATCAGAATTATCAAACTCTACAACATCAGTGATAGCGCCATGCTCAACTGCCGTCACAATTTCACTTGCTGCTTCCAAATCTGGGTAAACCATGAAGTCTATGCCGTAAGGTTTTTGCGCTGTTTGTGCTGACGTATTATAGTATTCAAAATTTCGAACACGTGCAATTTTTATAATCCCGGGGTACACGGACTCCACCAAAGAGCACATTATCATATTTAATTCATCGGAATTGGTTACTGCAACAAAGGCATCGGTCTTTGCAATTCCAGCCGCTTCCAAAGTAGTTAAACTATTTCCAGAAGCTTGCATTACCATGCAATCAAGCCTATTCGAAGCGTGGCGGACTATTTCTTCGTCATTATCAATGAGAACAACATCATTTCGCTCGCTAATTAAACGCCGCGCAAGTCTTGTTCCAGTAAACCCCGCCCCGACAATAATAATTTTCATTCTATTTTTTCCTAGGTTTTATATCAGCTTATTTTAAACTATTTTACAGTATATACCTTATTTATTTTCTGTCAAGCATGAAAAAGGGCAAAACCGTGTTGTTTTTGCCCTTTTTTAAAACAGCTTTATTTACTTACTAATTCCAAAAAGCTCCGCATAGGCCGTTAAAGCTCCCTCTGTGTCGCCTTTAAGAACTTTGTTTGCAAGAAGTTTTCCTAATTGTACTCCTTCTTGGTCAAAAGAGTTAATATTCCATAAAAACCCTTGAAACATAATCTTGTTTTCAAAGTGGGCTAACAGGGCGCCTAGTGTTCTTGGATTTAGTTCTTTACCATATATTACACTTGAGGGTCTTTCTCCAGGGAAATTTTTATTTTTATTTACATCTTCTTTTCCGCAGGCAAAGGCAACAATTTGAGCTGCAAGATTGGCACAAAGTTTTTTTTGACTGGTTGATCCATCTACTACCACATCTTGTCCCCGTTGGCTATCAAGAAACCCAACAAACTGCAATGGCCCTATATCTGTTCCTTGATGAAGAAGTTGATAAAAAGAATGTTGCCCATTTGTTCCAGGTTCACCAAAAATTACAGGCCCTGTTGAATAGTTAATACTTTCACCGCTCCTGTTAACTTGTTTTCCATTTGATTCCATATCGGCTTGCTGCAAGTGTGCAGGAAAACGATTTAGTGCTTGGCTGTATGGTAAAATTGCGGTTGTACCATAACCTAAAAGATTCCTTTCATATAGGCCAATAAGAGCATCTAATAGAGAAGGGTTTTTATACATGTCAGCATTTTGCGCGGTTTTATCTGCTGCTGTTGCACCTTCCAAGAATTGTGCAAAAACATCGCCTCCAAAAGCTAACGACAATATAACGCCTCCAACAGCAGAGGTTGAAGAATAGCGCCCACCAATAAAATCATCAATATAAAATGATGCTAAGTAGTCAGGGTTGTTTGCGAGAGGACTTTGTTTTGATGTAACTGCAAGCATTTGTTTAGATGCATCAAGCCCAGCTTTTTTCAAAATATCTTTTACAAAAAGTTCATTTGCTAATGTTTCCTGAGTTGTACCACTTTTTGAAACAAGAATAAAGAGAGTTTTTGCTAAGTCTACTTCGTTTAAAATACCTGCCCCATCATCTGGGTCTACATTTGAAATAAAACGTGCTCTCATTTTTAAGCAATTATTATTAATTGCCCATTGTTCTAGTGCAAGATACATTGCCCTAGGGCCAAGGTCAGAGCCCCCAATTCCAATTTGCACAACCGTAGTAAATCTGTTTTCTAAATGAATTTTTTCTGCAAAAGCTGAAAACTTTTCTTGTTCCCCTTTATAAAAGTCTCGTAAATTTTCTCCCTCAAACAATACATCAGTTGAAAGTTGACCACGAGTTAAGTGATGTAACACCTTTCTGTTTTCGCCAGTGTTCATTTCTTCACCACTGAGGATTTTTTCAAACTTCTCACATACATTTGCTTCATTTGCAAGATTTTGCAATGTTTTTAATATTTCATCATTTACGGCTTTCGCTGCAAAATTGTAAGTAAGGCCTTCTGCCATTCCTGTTTGATACTTTTTTACACGGTCTGCTGTAAGCTCTTTTTTTAAACATACACGAGTTTTAAAAGACTGCAGTTTTTTATAAGCGTCAAGCTCATCAAGGTTTTTGTAAATACTCATAATTCCTCCAAAGTAATCTATATATTTATTATACCTTCACTTACTATACGTGTCAAACCGTTTTAGGGGGTTAAAAACTAATAAAGCATATTTTGTTTTAAGAGAGCCCAAATATAGTGCAAATATTTTATACCACTTAAACATGTTTTATTTCCAAATCGATAGGTTATACCTTGGTTTGTTGTAATTTGGATGCCATTTTTTCCTTCTAAAGCCATTCCCCGAATAGTATTAAGACTTATTTCAATATTTTCTTTTCCTTCTATGCTTTCTAAAAGTAAGCGATTTTTAAATAACTTTGATGTAAACACACCTAGCTTTATACTTTTATAAGACGTGAGTTTTTGTGCAATTTGCCAAGGCCTATCTTCAAGAAGAATATCATCTATACCATTTGATTCAAAATCCATTTCCTTAAGCACTTTTTTTTGCCATGAATCCCAATCATTTAAACGCTTAAAATAACTTCCTACGAGATAACCTTCTTCTGTGTACTCCCATTGTTCTTGGCATTTTGTACATTTAATGTCCGACCCAAGAGATTGTATAGTGGAAACTGACATACATTTTGGGCACCGATAAAACATGTGCTCAAAACCTTCTGCCAACCTTTCCCCTTTATACGCTATAGGATTAGCATCTTGGATATCATAGGCATTTACATTGAGTTGGCTCACTACTAACTTATATAAATCCTCAAAAGGCATTTTATTAACCTCTTCTACCGAAAGCACTTTTGCAACTTTTACATATACTTTTCCTGCACGTTTTTTATTTAACGCCCATCTCGGGTTTGAAAGATAAGCCCCCTCTATGTTATATATTATGAGAGGAACCCCTAAGTGCTTTAAAAGCTTTACTATGGAAGGTTGTATATACGACATTTCTCCAGCACAGCTTTTGTTTCCCTCAGGAAAAATGCAAACACTTCCTCCTTGTTTTATGCATTCAGTTATACCTCGTATTGCCTTTATGTCCATCTTGCTGCTTTTTGTAATTGGGATGGGAGAAACTAAAAAATCTACAACTTTGCCTGCAACAGGAATACTCGCCACATGATCACTCATAACAAAATAGTAAGGAAATTTTAGTGATTTTGCCAAAAAAAAGACATCGTAATCAGAGCAATGATTTGCAAGGGCAACAAAGGGCGCCTTAAGCGGTGTCTTTTCTGCACACACATTAAATTTTTTGTCCATCATTGAAACTAGCAATTGTCCTATGGTATGAATTGCAATGTTATGCCGTAGCCTCATTTTCATCCCTCTTTCTCCTCTCTTTATTTGTCCATATATAAATTTGCTCACAGGTAACAAAGGATTGCAATTTCTCTGTTGTCCATAAAGTCTTACGCTCAGCAAGTATTACTCAAATTCTCCTAAATAAATCATAAATACAGCTTCCACATCTTTTTTTGAAGCATCAAGCCCCTGCTCTTTAAGGGCATCTGTTGCTTCTTTTATTGTAATGTTTGGGTTCTCATTATGAAGCAACACAACGGCTATCACAATTTCGTCTTTTACCTCTGAAGATTTTGAAAATAAGCCCTTTTTTGAAATTGCCATCAAAGCACTTTCAAGACGTTCAATCCTCCGTAGCAATACATCGCCTTGTAAGTATAATTCGGGCAAAATATACACTGAGTACAATTGCTCTAGAAAATCATCTGGAGAAACATATGCTCCACTCGACCGTGGCAAAAAGTCATCTACCTTGAGGGTTATATCATAAAACAAAGCCGAATCATACCTAAAGGAAAGTCCAGACGGCATATAATCTTTAAATTCAATTCCATTATATATAAAGGAGTCTGGGTATAAAATAAAATGGTAATAATCTCCTGGTTCAATATTAACCCGCCCCCGAGTTCCCGTTAAGCCTGGTATAGCCCAAATAGTATTAAGGGCGGTACCAATTCTAGTAATTTCTTCTGCTGTTACTCTTGTGTTACTAAAAAGCTCTACTACCTTTCCTGTTTCATCCTTAAGGGTTGTCTTTCCACCATCTTCTGATAACGCCCATGTATTTGAAAATGCCATTGAAACGCATAAACTGCATAACAACACTATAAGAATCATTTTTTTCATTTTCATCTCCTATCTACCTTATTGTATTAACTCTAGCAGAAGAACATCATTTGCTCGCAATAATTCGGCGATCCCCTCATCTGCTTTTGCATAAAAGTTACGCCCACTTCGATGTAAACTCACCATGCCAACTAAATTACCTGTTCGAAACACAAAGGCTCGCGTACCATCTTGCACAGAATCAATAAATAGTGGTGAAATGTATACAGAAATACGACTTTCATTTGCCACGTTTAGAATGTATCCAGCATCACCATTTTGCCGAGCTCGGTCATCAAGGGCTGAAACCATTTGCGCATATTCAACCTCTCGCTCGGCATATCCATGCATCAAGCTTTCATACTCTAAAACCTTGTCTTGAGCATCATTAAATTCACTTTGCAATGCATCGAGCTTATGTTGTAAATCGTTAAGCTCCAATAACGTGGCTTCATTTTGTGCTACTACGGCTACTACTTCTTGCTCTTTTTCTTCTAGCACCCTTTTACTGTTTTCCAAGGCAACATCTTGTGCAACAAAAATATCTACACTTGAAGAAATAATATCATCTCCAATTTTATTTGCCATGTTTGTAAGAGCAGCAATATATTCATTAAGCGAATTAGCCCATGGCACTGTTGAAGTGATCTCTGCAACGTAATTAAAATCGTTGTACTCATTATTAATGTCTTGGAGCATGGCTTCAAAGCTAGCCCTCGTTTCATCATCTTTTAGTGGAAGGGAGTAATTTCTTGGTGAAAAAGAGTAGGGGTTAAGCCCGCCTCTTTCTCCTATACTTTCTTCACTTGGGAGAAACGTTCGTACAACGGCATTTGCTTTTTCATCAGAAAAAACTGGATCAAACACATTCAATTCTGCTTTATGTTGACTGGATAAAACAGAGAGGGTTTGCGCTTGTGTTTCAAGTTGCTGTGCTTGTAAAGCTTCAAGTTCAGATACCAAGTCAGCAACGAGCATATCATAGTTTTCTACGAGGGCTTGTTTTTCTAACTCAAAAGCTTGTCTTTGACTATTGATAGCAGCCTCTTGCTCTTGTGCTAACTGAACATTTGTACTATCAAAAGAGGCAAGCTGAGCTGTGTAATCTTCCATTTGCCCTTCTAAAACAACTATTTGTGGTTGATACTCTGCATGCAAGCTTGCTACCGCATTTTCATAAACAGCATTTATAGCATTACGCTCGTTTCTTTTTTCCAAATCATCTAAATTAAGAGAATTGAGTAGTTGTATTTCTGAATCTCGCTCCAATTTTGCTTGCGCTAACTTTGTTGAAAGCTCTAGCTCCAACTGATTTTTTTGCTGTAACGTTTTATCAAGCGATGCTTGGGTTCGGCTAACAACATCTAAAAGATTTTTTAAATTCAAGTCATTAAATACATCAATGTCAACTTCTAATGTGTCATTTCTTTCTTGCAAAAAGCTAACAAGGCCAAACGTCAAAGCTGCAACAATAATTACACATAGCACTAAAACAGTAGCCGCAAACGATACTTTTTTTGAGCGTGTCTTAGCATATTCTTCAGTAAGATTGTATTTTGTTGGTGCCTCAATATTAGATGGAAGTAAGTCATTATGTAAAAACAGCTTTACTTCTGGCCTGTTAATCTTTATTTTGTTTCCATTGTCCATATGCCCTTCCATCCTCTTGGAGTTTTTCCAGCTGCTGTAATTCTATCAACAAATACTTTTGCAACACTTAGCTTTGTGCTTGAAAATAACGTCTTTGCTTTTTCCCACTCGCCACCATAATATAAGTGCAGAGCCTTTTCAAAATGGTCATACTTTTCAAGCTCTTTTACACCAACCTTTGATAATTCTATAGGAGTAAATATTTTTTTGCCAAATGTTTTTCCTTTAACTTGAACAGTATCAATTTCTACAAATCGATATTCCGACGTAACTTTTTCAACCTCTTCTTTTACATATTGTGAAACAATGATAGGAAGACCGTAGATTCTTGTTAAGCCTTCAAGTCTTGATGCTGAGTTTACATTATCTCCTATAACAGTATTTGTCATGTGATCAATTGAGCCTATGTTACCATAAAAAACAGTTCCTCCATCAAGGCCAACCCCTATATCAAGGAGCACAGCACTAAACACATTTTCCTCAACTTTCGTTAATTCTCTCGTTTTTAATATATACTCTCTTCTTTCGATAAGTTTTGCGCGCAAGTCATTTGTTTCCTCTATAAGCTTCCATGCCGCTCTTAAAGATTCAACAGATTTATTTTCACCCTGCTGAGAAATGCCATATACGGCAAGAAGTGCATCCCCTATTATAGAACCAATAATACCACCATGCTGATATATAACACGAATTGCGCTGTCATAGTGAATATTTAATAGGTTGATAATATCATTTCCCATTACTTCCGTCATAAACGTAAATCGTCTAATATCAGAAAACATAATTGTAAGATCTTGTTGGTGTCCATCAAGGTGGATTATCCCATCTTCATAGGCTTTATCGACTAAATCCCTCGATACAAATTTTTGAAAAATCATTAAAATGTTATTTATTGTCGATGATAAGGCATTAAACGAGGCCCCCAAATATGAAATGTCATCGTTTGAGGCCCCTTCTAAATCAAGAAGTGTAAGGTTCTGACTTTCTTGCATTTTGTACAAGCTTTTAATCATTTTTTTAATTGGAGCAAGCATGCGAGAAAAGATTACAAGTCCTACCCACAAAAATATAGCAATAAGGCCAATAATAATGAGCGCAATAAGACCAAAGACTCTTAGCGAAGCCGCTTCTACTTCTGAGCGCAGCTCAGCCCATATAATAAAATAATCCCAATCTTCATGGTATTTATATACTCCAAAATACTCTCCCCTTTCAGACATAAATGAAAGAGAGCCTTCGAGCACACCTCGATCTTTTCCATCGCGCAACAGTTTTACCGCATCCATATCTGGAAAGGTTTCGTACTCCTCCCCAGAGGCTGCAACAGAAAAAAATACTTGTCCAACAGCATCCACTGCTATTGCCAAAGTGTTCTCTTTTGTAAAACCTCGACTGGCTACCTGTTCAAGAGCTTCATCGGTGCTTTCCCTGTCCAATGAAAAGCCGTAAATTTCATATTGATTCGATGAAGCAGTGTAGAGGTCTTTTAATTGCCCTACCATAATGTTGTTTGTAAGGGAAATGATTTCATGTTGATTTAATAGAATGTTAATAATATTAGTAGTAAAATTTGACAACAAAAGAAGGCATGAGAAAACCCCAAGTATCTTAAATGACAGTGGAATTATTGGAGTATCGCCTACGTATTGAAATAGCTTGTTTCGTGCTTTCACAAACACTCTCCTTTCGCACCCTGTATTAATTATACAAGAACAAAAGAAAGTTCGCAACAAAAAAAGTACCTCTTACTTACTTTTTTGAAAAAATCATTTTTACTAATGCCTTTATGTCTTTGACTTCTATTACTCCCGCTTCTTTTTCTGGGGAAAAAACATTTGTAAAGCCCATTGAAATTGAGGCCTTTATTCTTTGCTTTAGCCTATTCACAGGACGTATTTCGCCTGCTAAGCTTAGCTCGCCTGTGATTGCCGTTTTTTCTGGAAGCGCTAAGTCTGTGCGAGCTGAATAAAGCGCCGCACAAAGAGCCGCATCTATTGCACTTTCAGTAAGCCTTACTCCCCCAGCTACATTAATATAAAGATCTTGATCGCTAAACTGCAAGCCAGTTCTTTTTTCTAGAACTGCTGCCACACGGCTCACTCTAGCAGAATCTATTTTATCAGAATATACGCGCGTTACACTCGATTTTGCAGGCACCGTTAAAGCTTGTATTTCAACTAAAAATACACGACTCCCTTCAAAAACAGGCACTACTGCAACACCAGCAGGAAGGCCACCTTCGCGCTGAATAATAAATAGCGTCGATGGATCGTCAACAGGAATAAGCCCTGTTTCTGTCATAGTAAAAATTCCTATTTCATCTACAGAACCAAATCTATTTTTTTGTGCCCTTAAAAATCGAATTCTATCATTATTTTGTTCAAAAGAGATAACTGTATCCACAAGATGCTCAAGGGCCTTAGGGCCCGCTATATTGCCATCTTTTGTTACATGTGCACTCATAAAAAGAACGGCAGCATGCTCCTTGGCCCATGCTGATAAATCTGAGGAGCAATACTTGAGCTGATTTACCGTTCCTGGAATATTTCCTGCCTCTGCAGAATATACTGTTTGAATAGAGTCAATAAATACAACAATAGGTTTTAATGCGGTCAAAGCATCTTCAATATCTTCAAGCCTCGTTGTACATAAAATTTCAATATTATTTGTTTGTAATTTAAGCCGATCTGCACGAACACGAATTTGAGCGGCTGATTCTTCTCCAGAAACATAAAGAACTCTTCCTGCCTTGCCGCTCATTGCCTCTGCAGCTTGCAACATTAATGTTGACTTTCCTATCCCAGGCTCTCCCCCAACAAGGACAACAGAAGGCTTCATTGCACCGCCTCCCAAAACCCTGTCGAACTCACCAATCCCTGTTAAAAAACGGCTCCCCTCTAACGGGTCTACAGTCGAAAGTGGTACAGGCTTTTGTTTTACAACAGTTCCTCCTACCCCTCCAAATGTTGGTGAAAGAGCATTATTGTCTACAAGGTGCTCTACAAAACTATTCCATTCTCCACACTCTGGGCAACGTCCAAGCCACCTTGGTTGAGAATGCGAACATGAAGAACATTTAAAAACACTAGAACCTGTTTTTTTCTTTGCCATATTCTATTTTACGATTATATTGTATTCTTGGCAAGAGACATTAGCACAAAGTTGCCACATCATCAAATCCATCTTTAATCAAAGCTTCTCGTAATAAAGATGTTTCATATGGTTTTGCGCATAAGGCTTCAATACTCTCTCTTATTTTTTGTATATGCACAACATCTAATGCATCTGAATATACCGAAAAATCTTCTAAGACAGCATTCTTTACAAGCAAAGATATTTCAATTCCGCCCCAATCAAATCGGCCTTCAATATTATGGGTAAACTCAGGAGACTTTCCATAGCGCCAATCCCAGCTTCGAAGTCGTTCGTATTCATCGTTCAAAATACCATTTTGCTCTAACAAATCTATATCAAGACATTGTACTTCTGTGTCTTGTATGTTTTTTTCTTGTGCAAAGACTGCAAAAAGTGCATTTTTTACTCTATCTACAGTAATTGTAGGATCAATTGCGGTAAGTTTTGTTACCCTTGAGCGAACTGACTGTATGCCTTTTGAAGTAAGCTTTTTTTCATCTGGATTTAAATAATTTGAAAGTCGTGTTAAATCGGTTCCAATTAAAACGGTTCCATGATGAATATACTTACCATCTTTTTCTCGAAAAGCTGCTCCAGATATTTTTGCTCCGTTTACAATAATATCATTTCTCCCTGATGGCTCTGCTATAATGCCAAGAGATGCTAGCGCAGTACAAACAAGCATTGAGTTTTTAACCCTATAATTGCTTTCTGTTATTGAACCAACAAAGGTAAAGCAAAGGTTGTGCACATCATGAAAAACAGCACCTCCACCTGTATCTCGGCGCATGAGTGAAACTTCATCCTTTTTCATTTTATCAAGATTGCATTCTTTCCAAGGATTTTGAAAACGCCCTACAACAACAACATCGCTATTACACCAAAGATAGAGTGTAGGCTTTATTTCTTCTTTTTCTATGTTTGTAAAAATATAGTTTTCAAGAGCTAAGTTAAAAAAAGGATCATTTGATTTAGATAATAGTAAGTTTTTCATTTTTTTCCTCTCTACCCATTTATACCTGCAATTCGTTCTAATTGGCCTTTGTAAAATTTATTTGTTCCACCCCTTTTTTCGATTTCCAATCGCATGACTCCTCTTACATGTTCCGCAAAGCGACGAACGGCTTTAAAATTTGCCTTGCCTGTTTCTTTATCGACACAGCCAAATGCCTCAGGGTAAATAGGATCAAGGACGTATAAATTTATTTGTGGTTTTTTTCCATTTTTTCGCTCGTTAAAAACGGTTACAAGTGGAAACACAGGAATATTTAGTTCTGCTGCAACTAAAAAAGCTCCTGGGTGAAAGGGTTTAATATCTTGATTGTGAAGAAAGCATTCTCCTTCAGGGTAAAAGTGCACATATCTTCTAAATTTAAAGCCCTTATCACATTCTGATGGAAGGTTATGTAATGCGCGCATTCCCATAGGAAGAGGCGCGCCACCTAAAAGGCGTGTAAAGGTTCCTAAAAAAGGTGAAAGTACGGTTTCTTCTAACATGGTATGATATGTACATCGTGGATACACAACAGCACTTATTAAAAGGGGGTCTAAAAAGGTAGTATGATTTGCCACTAAAACTGCTTTTTTTGTATTTTTAAGCTTTGTTCTACCAAAAATTGAAGATCGATATAAAACATAATACACAATATATCCAATAATTAAAACTGGATAAAATGTGAGAGTGCAAGCTATTCTAAAAAGAATGCTTTTTTCTATTATTGGTCTACCTTTTCTGTATGGCATTTTTACAAAACTTATCCCCTATTACTGTATTAATGGACTATTCGGCCTTTCCATTCATGCCCTTTTTTTGATATAGAACGCCACCACGAATTAATGGCTACATACAATAGATTAACAAAAATTATTGAGTATAAAAATGTATACCTTTTTCGCAAACCTTGACTAAAAAAAACAATGAGCCACCCAAAAAACATAAAAAGGGTGTTTGCCCAGTAGGCTAAAAACACAAGCAAATCAACTTCTTGAATAATTATAGCTTTAACTGTTAAAAAAATGGTATAAAAAGGTGGTACTGTTAAAAATGAAAGTACACCAAAAACAGCAAGCACAAGGATAAAGTTATTTTTACCTAAAAAGTCAAAAATATTTTTTCCTATTCCCGTTACACAATCCTTATATGAATAATACATTCTACAAATTGCCGCTTCTTTTAAGTCCACAAAAACTGTTTTTGCTCCATGCCTTTTCATTGAACGTGCAAGATATACATCTTCTGTAGTAACATTTTTTACTTGGTCAAAGCCTCCTGCAGCTAAAAATGAGTCAGCCTTTACGCAAATGTATTGTCCAACTGCAGCCGCTAAAATTGGTGATTTTCCCCACTTACAAACCCAAAGAGGTAATACAAAAAAACTCAAGATATACATAAGTGGAACGGTGATTTTTTCTCCAAAACTTACTAAGCGTTGCTTTATATAACCTGATAAAAAGTCAACTTTGTGATACTGCATATTTGTGACAGCTATAGAAATTGAGCGAGAAGAATGTACGGTGTCAGCATCTGTAAACAAAAAAAACTCCCCTTTTGCATGCTCGCATAACTGCTTTAGTGCAAAAGGTTTTCCTCTCCAACCTGCTTCAAGGGGAGCACCTTTATAAAGGTGTAGCTTTTCAGGATATCGTTTTTTTATTTCACCCAAGATTTCAGGCGTTTTATCGGTAGAGTTATCATCTATGACAAGAACTTCATAATTTTTGTATGTTTGGTTCATCAATGATTCAACACAAGGGCCAATATGAATTTCTTCATCTCGCGCAGGAACAAGAACAGACACAAAAGGACCATCCGTTAGATCGGCAGGTTTTGTTTCCTTTTTCATCCAAATCATATTTATAAGGGCAAGAGTAAAAAAATAAAAACCCGCACAGGCAATAATGGCTAAAAAAATAGCATACAGTGTAGTCATATAGCCTACCTATTTTTTAAAATCTGTTGTTTTAGGTCTAATGCAAAAAAGTTGTTTGGATACACTTTTAAAGCACTTTCTATCCATGGGAGAGCTTCATCGTATTCTTTTCGTTCAATATGCCCATATGCGATTGCACTGGTAAGGTTAAACATATCGTCTTTTTCGATTACCACATTTGGCAGTTCAAGAATCTCATTCATTTCTTTTATACCTTTTTTGTGGTTATGAAAGGGGCTTGGCGCATAAATGTGTTGCGCTGAAAGCAAATATAAAGCAGCCCCATTTTTTTCATTTATCTTTAGAGCATCTTTTGCATATCCACCAATTCTTAAACCATTTGCAATTGCGTAAGAAGTTGGCTTTACTGCGCAGTTTTGTGAGAGGTTTTCAGCGTACATTAAAAGGGCTTCTTCATCCTCACGTATGTCTAAAGCTTTTTGAGCATACTCAAGACCTTTATCATATCGCTCTCCAGCTAAATCATTTTTTTCCCCGTAAAAATAACTTCTTCCTACGTAGTATTCACATCTTGAAAGTGCAACATAGAGGTCATACCCAGTCAAGCTAGTCTCTATTTCACTAACAGCTTTATCATACTCCACCAAAACTGCCTCATGATTTAAAGCATCATTGTACATTGTGTCTCTCAAAGCAGCAACAGAAGGATTTATTTCTGAAAACAAAAAGGTTGTCATCAACAAACACAAAGACAGTAAAAAGATTTTTTTCATTTGAAAAGTATAATGGATATAATAAAAAAACACAAGCAAAAAGCACTTTATATTACTTTTAAACTATGATATACTATACCTTTAATAAACTAAAGGGGTTCATTATGTTGTACTATGCAGCTTCATATATTCTAGATTTTTTTGGGCCAGGTCGATTATTACAATCCTATGCAGTTCTTATTGGAATAGCACTTTTTGTAGGATTTTTTATTACGGGTTTTTTCCTTCCCCGTTTTTATAAATACCTTCCCACAGATAGAGGCAGGGCATTTACAGAAGGGGCAGAGGTTGCAAAAGGAAAGCCTACTGGAAGTGGTGTTGTTTTTATTACCCTCTTTGTTATTGTAGCGCTATTATGCGCCCCTGTAACGTTGCAGCAAACAATTATTTTAATACTTACATGGCTTACTATGCTAACAGGCTTTTTGGATGATCGTAGCACTAAAGAATGGAGTGAGCTAAAAAAAGGTCTTTTAGATTTACTTATTTCAATAACGGCCTCTGTGTTTCTTTATTATCTCAGCGAACCCTTTTTACATAGTGGTTCTGTTTCATTTTGGATTCCCTTTGTAGCAGAAACCTTTGCCGTGTCACCTTGGATTTATATAACGTTTTCTACTATTTTACTTTGGGCATCAATTAACACCACAAACTGCACCGATGGTATTGATGGCCTTTCAAGCGCCCTTGTGTTAGTAGCGCTTTTAACCATGGGTGTCTTATTATACTTTGTACTTGGACATCGTGATATTGCTGCCTACCTTTTAGTACCACACCTTGCAGAGGGAGCTTCTTGGGCAATTATTAT
>CAYJFX010000030.1:5086-20819 GCA_964369735.1 uncultured Treponemataceae bacterium | reverse complement strand
AGCAAATTGAAGAATCTCAAAAAAGAGATGATATTGTTGCTTTCAAAGTTGGAGATACTATTAAAGTACACTTCAAAATTATTGAAGGTAAAAACGAGCGTATTCAGGTGTATGAAGGCCTTGTAATCTGTTTTAAAGGTTCAGGGGCTACAAGAACATTTACTGTTCGAAAAAATTCATACGGTGTAGGTGTAGAACGGGTATTCCCACTTCACTCACCTCGAATTGCAAAAGTAGAACTTGTTCGACCTGGTAAAGTGCGACGTGCTAAACTTTACTACTTACGTGGTAAAATTGGTAAGGCTGCAAAAGTGCGAGAACTTATCATCAAAAAGTCAGATAGAATTGCTAACGAAAAAGCAGCAGAAAAAAAAGCTGACTAAACTAGAAAAAAGTGCCATTTATGGCACTTTTTTTATGTACAAATGCTGTAACAACATATTATAAAAAAAAGCATATTTGCCCTTGACTGAACCTATATAATAGCGTTACAATAAAATGAGTGGACTCAGTGTATACAATTGTCGTGCCGGATAATGAAATATTAGTTCGGCTTTGTGGCAGTAATGATAGTAATATAAATCTCATCGAAGAGCATCTCGGGGTAAAAGTGTTTACCCGTGGAAATGAAATTTCAATCGATGAAAATGATGTTTCTATTTGTGAGCGATTTAAACATGTTATAGACAGACTCATGGATGAGGTTCAATTTGGAAACAATGCAGATTCACATCTTGTTCAATCAATATTAAATACGGGCAATAGCAACTTACATCTATCAGAAAAAGAACTTAAAGAGTATTTTTCAAAAGCAAGTATTCATGTTCCAATGGGGAAGTGCAGTGTATACCCAAAAACGCAAAGTCAGGCAGAGCTCGTAAATAGTATGCGCACTAATGATATGGTTTTTTGTGTAGGCCCTGCAGGTTCTGGAAAAACATTCTTAATGGTTGCCGAAGCCTTAAACCTTGTGCTTCAGCGTAAAAAATCTAAAATAATTCTTACAAGGCCAGTCGTAGAAGCTGGAGAGAGTTTAGGTTTTTTGCCAGGAGACTTAGAGCAAAAAATTAGTCCGTATTTGCGCCCCTTGTATGATGCAATGGAAATGCTGCTTCCAAGAGAACAGGTGAAAAAACTAGTAGATTCTGGCACAATAGAAATAGCACCTCTTGCATATATGCGAGGTAGAACATTGAGCGATTGTGTTGTCATTTTGGATGAAGCTCAAAATACTACACGTCAGCAAATGAAAATGTTTTTAACAAGGATGGGTGAAAACTCAAAGGTTTTTATAACAGGAGACTTAACACAGCTAGATATTCCAAAACATGTTGAATCAGGTTTAAAGGCTGCTGTTCGTATCTTAAAAAATATAGAGGAAATAAAAATTATTTATTTTAATTCTGATGATGTAGTACGAAACTCATTAGTTAAAAGAATAGTACAGGCGTATGAAGAAAATGAGTAGGTTAGTTAGCAATATTAAAGAATCATGGGCGAAGTCATTCTCAGATGTAAAACATAGTACTTCATTTATTACCGTCTCACTTGTTACATTTATACTTCTACTAGCAGTATCTTTGTTTGATGTTGTTACTTCTCAAACTGTGTTTTCACTATCTTTGTCAGAGTTTTCAATTAATCAAATAGCTGATAGAACAATTATAGCAGAAAGTTCAATTTTACCAGAATTACCAGAGGGTGAAGTACCAGAGCGCATAAATCAACAAACTGTAGAAGGTGAAACGGTAAACGAAAATACTGAAGCCATAATTGGTATTGTTGAGGGTGAAGAAATAATCAAAAAGGGATTTCCCATTACAGAAGATCAGTATGAAAAGTTAAAAATAATGGCAGAAACACCTGCCTATGTTGACTTTAGAGCTTTTTGGAATGCGTTTTTGTTTTTTGTGGTTTTTAGCGGCTTAGTTTTTTTTCTTTTTTCAGTACCCATATTAGGCAGAACATTAAAATTCAAAGAAGCCATCTTTTTTGCCTCATCGCTACTCATCATATATACTGTGGCCGTTATTGCAAAAAAAACACCTACATTTTCAAATCCCTTATCGTTGAGCATGGTTATTCCAGCAACATTTTTTGTAATGCTTATTACCATAATGTTCGATGAAAAAATTGCAGCCTTTTCCTCTGTATTGTTTTCATTTGTCACGTTATTGGCATCATCTTTTTCTATGCCACTTTTTGTTTTTATTCTTTGTACATGTAACTTTTCAATCCTTATTGTGAGAAAAGCTAATATCAGAATAAAGCTTACATTAGTTGCAATTGCCTTAGCTATTGTAAACCCGATTATACTATTGATATTAGAAACTATATTTGTATCTTCGTTTGATGGTGTCTTTATTGACACTCTAGGGGTTGCAATAAATGGATTTGTGTCCGGTATTTGTCTTTTAGGCTTTTTGACCCCCCTAGAATATATTTGTAACACAGCCTCAGTATTTAGGCTTCTAGATTTATCGGACTTAAATAATCCTCTCATGCAAAGAATGCTCCTCAATGCCCCAGGTACTTACAATCACTCTATGTTGGTAGCAACACTGGCAGAAACAGCATGTAACGAAATTGGAGCAAATGGACTATTAGCACGAGTAGGGGCTTATTATCACGATATAGGAAAAATAGAGCAGCCAGAATATTTTGTAGAAAATCAGCGAGCAGGAAATAAACATGATGAGCTTAACCCGAGGTTATCTGTTTCGGTTATTAGAAATCACGTAAAAAAAGGTGTTGAACGTTGTTATCAACTCCACCTACCCTCAGAGGTAATAGATGTTGTCGCCCAACACCATGGAAATAGTACAATTTATTATTTTTATAATGAGGCAAAAAAATTAGATTCATCAATTAGTGAAGATGATTTTTCATATATGGGCACAAAACCAACGTCAAAAGAGGCTGCAGTTGTTATGATTTGCGACACAGTTGAGGCCGCATGTAGAACGCTTTCAGACCCATCAGTTTCTCGTCTTGAAAAATTTATTAAAAAACTTGTTTTAGGAAAATTTGAAACTTCTCAAATGGACAATGCAAACCTTACCTTTAATGATTTAAATAAAATTCAAGAATCGCTCGTAAATATCATGGCGGGTTATTACCATTCAAGAATTGAATATCCAAACCAAAATGATGATGATACACAAAACAATTCAGCACCAGAAAAAAAGATTCGAAGAAAGAAAGTAAAAGAGGAAACTCATGAAAAATAGTACGTGTGATGTCTACGTTTTATGCGAAGGTATTGATGAACCTGTATGGATTAAAAATATAGATGAGTTTTTATATAAAGTGCTTTCTGAACGAAAGCATGAAAATTGGGAATTATCTGTTTTGTTTTGCTCAGACCCTTATATGGCAGAGTTAAATAAAGAGTATAGACAAAAAGATGGTTCAACAGATGTGTTATCCTTTGAGCAAGGTGAAGAATATATCGATGATGACGGAAAACTGCAATACATTGCTGGGGATATAGCAATTAGTGTTGATTTTTTATATAATAATGCAAAAGAATTCAATATTTCACCTGATGAAGAATTGAAGAGACTTTTAATTCATGGTATCCTACATTTAGAAGGATATGACCATGGGGATGCTCATATTGGAGAGGAAACTAATGAAATGTTTGAATTACAAGAGAGTTTATTGCAATCATTTCAAGATTATAAAATTATAGGATGATAAAGATGGGTTTATTAAAGCGTTTATTTTCTAAGGCGAGTAAGGAGGAACCTCACTCTAGTAGTCCCGATAGGGACACGCAAGAATTATTAAACGAAGAAAAAAGGGACATGATTCGTGGTATTGAAGAACTTGCAGAAACGTCTGTAAAAGAAGTAATGGTGCCAAGAATAGATGTTGAGTTTATGTCTATAGCAATGCTAAAAGACGAGTTATTAGAAAAAATAGCCGAAAGTGAACATTCACGTTTTCCGGTCTATTCAGAATCAATTGATAATGTCGTTGGAGTGTTATACGTAAAAGATTTAATAAAAGCTTTTGCAAAGAAAGACGAAATTGATTTAGAAAAAATTATTAGAAAGGCTTTTTTTGTGCCTGAGTCAAAGAGGATTGACTCATTACTCAGAGAGTTTAAAAGACGCCATGTGCATATTGCAATAGCTATTGATGAATATGGTGGAATGTCTGGAATAGTCTGCATGGAAGATATAATTGAAGAAATTGTAGGCGATATTCAAGACGAATTTGATAATGAAAACGAAGATATTATTTCAGTTGGGGATAATATGTGGCTATGCGATGCTCGTGTAAATTTAGATGATTTAAATGAAGAAATAGAGTCTGAGTTTCCAAATGAGGAGTTTGATACGCTTGGAGGCTTTGTTTTTGATCTCTTTGGTAAAATCCCTGTCAAATATGAAAAAGAATCATGGAATAATTATGACTTTATAATTCAAGATGTAGAGGGTCATAAGGTAAATCAAATAAAGGTTGTGAAGCGTCCAGAGGAAGTGCTTTAAGTATACAAAATGCACTATAAGTAACACAAACTTGGGAGGGTATGGTGTTGAAAAAATCGATAATTATTGTATGTAGTTTTTTTCTCGTTGTACATTTGTATGGTCAGAGTGCTCTGTCATTATATACACAAGGTAAACAGGCCCAAAATAGGGAAGATTGGTACTCTGCTACAGAGTACTATTTAGAAGCACTCGCTGTAAATCCTGCCTATGGGGAAGCATGGCTATCTCTCGCTGAATGTTCATATGAATTAGATCAATACGACTTAGCCCTTAGCTATGCAGATAAGGCAAGCCAGTATATAAAAAATAGGGTTTCAATTCCTAACCTCAAAGGTTTTTCACTAATTGGGCTCGGTAGGTTAGATGAAGCACGACAAGTTTTTTTAGAAACACTTGCACATCAGCCCAATGATATAGATGCCCGTTTTGGATTAGCACAACTAGATCTTTTTAGTGGAAAATTTACTGGCGCCGAAAACTATTTTTTAGAGGCGCTAAAACGCGAGTCATCAAACAAAAAAGCACTTATTTCTTTAGCTCTTATTGCAGATGAAATGGGTGATATTGAAAAAGCGCAAGATTATATAAAGCAAGCAATTCGCTATCATAACGATAGAGCTGATGTGTATTATTTTGCTGGCTACTTGGCTGCAAAAGCAAATGACTTAGCAGGAGCAGAAGAGTATATTAGAATTGCTATCGAAATATACCCGACATACATGGATGCATATAGATTACTTGCTGACATTCTGTTTGTTGATAAAAGATACTCGCAGGCAATTGATGTGTGTGATTATATTATAGCCGAGGAAAGAGATTCTCCCTCAGCATGGTATATAAAAGGTTTATCAAATGCAAAATTGGGAGAAACAGAAAAGGCACTTTCAAGTTGGGAAGTTGGTCTGCGACTCGATGCTCAAGATGAAGTAATGAGGGCTGCATTTGAACTACTAATCCATGATAAAACACAAATCGAAGATGATAGACGCTCTGAATGGTCGCAGTATCATTTAGAAAAGGCTCAAATTGCGCAAGAAAAATATTTAGCAAATACTGCATTGTACGAATATCAGAGGACACTACGGCTAGATCCTCTGAATGTTGCAGCAAGGCTTGCACTTGCAAATATACTTTTGCAAGATGGTTACTCTGAGTCTTTTTTATCACAATTGCAGTTTTTGCAATTACAAGGCTTGTCTACGCGTTCTGTAGATGATAGTATTGAGGCGTATACATCAGCACTATCGAATACCCTTCCTTTAAAATGGGACATCGACCCTTTTTACCTCGATAAAACACGCTGGTCAATGGCTCTCTATCATTATGAAGAGCCTATTTCGCTCTACCATCAAAATATTCTTTCTATTACAACAGGAATGCTTGCAGATATTTTTAATTCTACTCAAACAGTTGCTGCTGTTCCGAGTGAAACGGTAATACGAAGCTATGCAGAGGCATTTAGACTTTCTAGGCAGGAAGGATATGATTATTTTGCTATTCTCGATGTCATAGAAGGTGATAGAGATATACGCGTAACGCTTGATTTATATGTTGCTGCAACAGGAACAAAGGCACAGTCTTGGGAGGTATATCGAACAGGTAATGACCGTTATGCTTCTGTGTTGCAAAAAATACGAACTGATATAAACACAACCTTACCTAAAATAGGTCGAATTATTGATAGGCGTGGGACAAACATCTTAATAGATGTGGGATTAAAGGACGGTGCTGCAGTAGATCAAGTTTATGAAATTTACAAAGAAGACTACATTGGTATTATGGATAATGGTATAGGGTTAAAATACAGCGAAAATGAAATGCTAGGTACTATTACGCTCACTGAGGTTGGTGAAGATATTTCACAAGGTGTATTTACACAAAAAGGCTTTTATGATTTAGTAAACATTGATGATGAGGTTATTCCCACTATTCCTTTAGAAGCGCCTCAAGAGTCTGAGGCGGAGATTACTGATTCTGGTGATTCAAGAGTTACCCCTCCAGATGTGAATATAGAAAATCAAACATCAGTATTATATAATTTAATTCAATCAATACGATAAATAAAAAGGGGCTGTGCCCCTTTTTATTGTTTAAAGCAAATAAGTATTATCCAATGCTGAATAGATTCAAAACTTCTTCTATCCATTTTTTTGACTGAACCGGATAGAACCTTTCTGCGCGTTGAAAATATGTTAGAGAAGTTCTATACTCCTGTAAAAAGTAATATGATTGACCAAGATAATAGTTTGCTCGAGCGGTTGCACCTGCGGATCTGTTTACTTGTAAAAAACTTGTGAGCTCTTCTCGAGCACCTTCCCAGTTTTCTTGGGCTACAACAGAGTTCACTATAGTAAAGAGCGTATAGTCATCTCCCGTTGCGCTTTCACCGTTTTTATCCTCATCTAAAATATGTGATTGTAAATAAAATGATTCTTGAGTATTTGCAGAATTTTGGTTTGCTCTAGCAATTGATCCATTTTGTATTCTTTCGTTATTTGAAGATATGTCTAAATATGGCAGTGGGCGTTGACGTAGTGGGGCTTGAACACTTGAATTAATTTTTGAAGAGGCTTCTTCTTGAATCTCAGGTTCCTTAACTTGTGGTACAATTGCAACACCTGCTGCCGGTTCGCGTTGTACAGAGATTGCTGTCGCATTAACTGTTGGGATAATAACATCATATAGCGTGCCGTTATTTGTGCGCGCTACAATAGCATAGTAGTATGATTTAAAATCATTTATAGTGTCCGTGTAGGATACTTGGTCAGATGAAAGAGTTGCTATTGGAACCAGTATTGAAAGTACCTCAGCACTAAGTATGCTTCCTGCATTTTTATATACGAAGAGCTCAGATATTTGTGACCTAACATCCTCGGAAGTATTCCAGGTAAGCGTTACCTGGGATGTTTGAGGAAAATATTGTGGGGTAATACTTGTTACAAGAGGACGCATGTTTTGAGCAACAGAATGTGAAATTAAAAGAATAAAAGAAAGTAATAAAATAGCTATTTTTTTCATACTAATGTAATTATATCATAAAATAAGTATTTGACAAGATGTAAACTTTCATTTATGCTATATTTATGTTCATTTCCATAGTTTTAGATCCAGGTGGTGTTGACTCATCTAGGGCAATAGTTTCAATAATTACTCAATATGGCTTTATGAAAGTACAACGGGCATGTTGGGAAAACCCTTCATTATCTGAGGGGCAACTTATAAAACTAAAGAAAGACTTAGACCGAGTTACTGATTATTACGATAGGATAAGAATGTACCAGTATCCTGTAAATGGCCTAATGGCTATAACTGAACTAAGTAAAAAAAAGTGGAAGCGTTGTATGCTTAGACCACCTAAAGACAAATAGGAGCCTCATATGTTAGATGAACTCAAAAGTCCCATTGCCGCACTAAAGGCTGATATTTTAGATGTTTGGGGGCGTCTTTGACTCTGCTACAATTGCAAAAAAAATAGCAGAAAAAGAAGAAATTAGCGGTTCTCCCGATTTTTGGAACGACCCACCGAAGGCCGAAAAAGTACTCTCTGAAATTAAAATGTTAAAAAATCGCATCGAACCATGGAAAGAGTTAATCGAAAACATGGAAAACATTGAAGCCCTGTTTGAACTTTTAGATGAGTCACATGATGCAGAACTAGAACAAGAAATACGCACATTATACACAACCTCTCAAGAAAGCTTTGAAAAATTGAGCATTCTAAATTTACTTTCAGATGAGGTAGACAAGAATAATGCATTTTTAACTATACATGCTGGGGCTGGTGGAACAGAAGCATGTGACTGGGCATCAATGTTGTGTCGTATGTACACAAGGTGGGCTGAGCGACGCGGGTACAAGATTGAAGTTGTAGATATGCTTGAAGCAGAAGGCGGGATAAAATCTGTAACTATGCAAATATCTGGAGAATATGTATATGGGTACTTAAAGTCAGAAGCTGGGGTACATCGGTTAGTACGTATTAGTCCTTTTGATTCAAATGCACGCCGGCATACCTCGTTTACCTCTGTATATGTGTTTCCAGTTTTAGATGACAGCATTGATGTTGATATACGCCAAGAAGACTTAAAAATTGATACATACCGTGCAGGTGGAGCAGGTGGGCAACATGTTAATAAAACAGACTCTGCAGTTCGTATTACCCATATTCCAACGGGTATAGTGGTTGCTTGCCAAACAGAGCGAAGCCAAACGATGAATAAGGCAACATGTATGAGTATGCTTAAAGCTCGTCTATATGAACATATTAGAGCAGAAAAAGAAAAAGAAAACTCAAAGTTCGCGCAAGAAAAAAAAGATATAGCATGGGGTAGTCAAATTAGATCGTATGTTTTTCAACCATATACAATGGTAAAAGACTTACGAACTCGCTATGAAACAGGAAATATTCAAGCTGTTATGGATGGCTCAATTGATCAATTTATTGAGTCGTATTTAGCAGCAAAATGGAAGGGCCTTCCGATGGGAGATGGCGAGGAATGATGTTCCTTGTTTTACGAAAGTATAAGTTTTTCTTGATTTGTGCACTTTTTATATGCAATATAGTTGTTCTATTTGCAACTGAAGCTGAAAAATGGCTTTTTTCAAGTGCGCTATTCAATTCGAATAAAGATAATGATGAGATAGCAACGCTTATCCCAGAATACTTATTACAAAATTTTCCTAAATATCTCACACGTACAGTGTCTATTGAAGAGCAGTATAGACTTGAAGTGAGGGAACTAGACGATATTTTACGTGAACTCTACGAAGATTTACAAGATAAAACATACGAACGCGATGTTCTATTGTTTTCCCAAGATGATACTAATACAGTTTTAGAAGAGCAAAAAAAAGTAGATGAAGAAATAGAAGCATTAAAGAGGGAGATAGAAAGCATACATAGCGATAAAAAGGACCTTGAGCAAAAATCTTATGAAGTTGTTGAAAAAGAAATAGGCTTATACAACAATAGCACAAATTTATACTCATCTTCTTACAAAAGTGATTTTTTAGAACCACGAGATGTAGATGCTCTAATCACGGGAAATATAATCCATACCGAAGACTTTTTGTTTGTAACTGTGTACCTTACACTCTATCCTGGTAAGGTTGTTATACTTGAGCTACAAGAGCTTGATACAATTACCTCAATTGAAAGTATATCAGAAAGGATAGCTGAAAAAATTTATACAGCTCTTACGAATAAAGATGAAATTTCTATAACTTTTTCAATTTTACCACAAGAAGCACAAGAAACTGCGATTATCCATATAAATGGACAATTATTAGAGTTTGAAGAAAATGAAGAGAATGCTCAACTAACACTTACAGAAGGATTATATGAGTTTTATGTTGAAAGTCCTGGCTATGAAGGTCTAGCTGTCAATTATAATTTTTTTGAAAGAGAGTATCATGTAAAAATAAATCTTAAACCAATCGATGCTTCAAACGTTTCGTTTTCTATTCCAACACCTAATGGAACCATATTTCTTAATACACAAAAAATGATTCAAGAAACAAATGAAGAAAATACCACAATCGATAATAACACAACACAGGGGGTTGTGAGTATAAATGGATTTCCTGCCCTAGGTGAGTTTGTAAGCAATGAGGGAAATACTACATGGTTTTTACTTACTGAAGGCTTTGATGTGGCTGAGAATAATTCAAACTATTCATTTACTTTTGAGCCAGATACAAAAAACTATGCAGAGATTATTGAAAATAATAGGAAAAGGATGTATAATTCCTATGCAGCCCTTATTGTGTCTTTGCCCTTATACTTTATTGCCAATGGTCAATATATAAACGAGTTTAATTCATGGGCAAGTGGAAACTCAGCTGGTGAAAACGTTGCTGGATGGGAAATTGCACGGAATATAACAATGGGCGCCTCTATAGGCTTAGGGGTAAACTTTTTAGTGCAATTAGGTTTATATATATATTCTGCAAATGCTATTTTGCCAGAAGAGGTTAATACAAATAATTAAAGGAAAAAACTATGGCTCGTGTAAATTTTGCACAAAAAATAAAATCACTTTTTACTGGTGGCGCATTAATCGATGACGATTTTTTTGAGAATCTTGCCGATTCGTTAGTTGAAGGTGACGTGGGGGCAAAAATAGCCTTTGAAATAGTTGATGAACTAGAAAAACATTGCAAAAAAAATGTTCTTACAGAAGAAAAAGATGTAATTGAAGCGCTTAAAGCGATATTATGCACATATGCAAAAAGTACCGAATTAACGGGCAACCCAACAGATACAAATATCTTTTTAGTGCTTGGCGTAAATGGGGTTGGAAAAACAACCTCTGTTGCAAAAATGGCATCCTTTTTTCAAAAGATGCAGACGTACAATGTTACTATGGCAGCAGCAGATACTTTTAGAGCTGCCGCTATTGAACAATTAAGCGTACACGCTCAAAGAATAGGTGTCCGTATTGTTGCACACCAGCATGGCTCAGATCCCTCAGCAGTTGTTTTTGATGCTGCGGAGTCTATACATGCAAAAGGTGGTGGCATAGTGTTGGCAGACACTGCTGGGCGACTACACAATAAAGAAAACTTGGTTAGAGAGTTGCAAAAAATTGATAGGGTTGCTGCCTCAAAAGCTAGTGAAGGGTGTTATAAAAAAATACTTGTACTAGATGCTACTACAGGTCAAAACGCATTTAGACAAGCAGAAGTCTTTCATGAAGCTGTGGGTGTTGATTGTGTAATTCTTACAAAATATGATTCAAGTGCGAAAGGTGGGGTTGCTTTTTCTCTTGGAAAAGAACTTAATATTCCAATAGCATTTGTTGGATTTGGTGAAACCTATAATGACATCGCAACATTTGATGTAGAACAATATGTTAATGAGTTTATTGGTAATTAACGCATGAAATGCTACGTTCTAATATTTTACCTGTGTGTAATTTTCACACAGGGATTTTCGCAGGATTCAAATACCTCACTATCATCAGATGGACGCCTACGATATTATGAAGCAGATAGCGAAGAGTTTTTTGTTAGCAATGATTTTTCAACTTCTGTACGCGTAAGTGGTGACACCATCGTTCAAAAAAAGTATGATGATAAACAGAGGCTTCTTAGCGAAACTTCATGGTTATTAGATGTAGAAAAGCCAGTTTCAATACGGGAATTAGAGTATACCGATGCTAGTGCTTTTGCAAAAACAAGCATAACAAATAATTTTGCTTCAATGCAAAGGATTGTGGAAACCTACACAGATGCAGGGTTTATTAGCGAGCGAAAAGAATATACATTAGCTGTTAGTGACGATTCTCCAAGTGAAGAAAGTGAGACAACCGCTGAGTTAGTTCTTACAAAACTCTTTCGTTATGATAATGAGAATCGCATTGTAGAAGAAACTACCATTTTTAGTAATGAATCAAGTGATAATGAGAGGATACTATTTGAGTTTAAACTTGGTGAAGACAAAGCTGATACTTATACGTATTCAAATGATGTTCTAAAAAAATCAGTTGTATACTCAACTTCTGAAAATTGGATAGAAACAGTCTTTTTTTCTAGCACTCTTTATATAAAAACGGTATATGAAAACAATGAAGCCATTTTAGAAGAAGTATATGAAAATGGTGAAAAAATTCGTGAGAGGTTAATATGAACATATCAAAAAAAATAGCTTGGATGCTATTTGTTTCAAAACGCTTTTCACATGTAGATAGCAAGGGGCGAAGTGCTTTAACTTCATATCTCTCTTCACTTGGTATAGCTTTTGGAGTAATGACCCTAATAGTAGTAATGGCTGTTATGAATGGCTTTCAACTTGGCTATATTGAAAGCATTTTAGAAATAAGCTCATATCATGCGCGTGCAAGTGTTGAGACACAAGAGCTAGGAACTATTTTAGAAGACTTAGCAGGAGAAAGCTCCTTAGTTAGATCAGTTACACCGTTTTATGAAGCACAAGCATTGGTGGTAGGTAGTGCATCTCGGCAACAAGCCGCAATGCTTCGCTTTGTACCAAAAACTATTTTAAGCGATGATGAGGGGTTTTCTTCACAAGTAAGAATTATTTCTGGAAGCTTTGATTTACACCCTAATACTACGGTAATCGGTTCTTCATTGGCGCGCTCTCTTGGTGTTCATGTAGGCGACAGTATTAATATTTTAGCTATGTCAGGATCCTCTGACACTGATTTGTTCTCCGACTCAAGGCTGTTTAGAATATCAGGTATTTTTGATTCTGGCTACGCAGAGATAAATAGTAGCTTCATGTTTTTTTCCTTTGATACAGGAGCAACCATGCTTGGCAAAGATGTTGTTCCCAGCTATGGTATTAAACTACGAAATTCTGAAAGTGATTACCTTTTTTTAAGTGATATCGAAGATATGCTTTTGCAAAATGGAATTACAGGCGGTGTTACAATCGAAACATGGAGAAGCTACAATAGGGCTTTTTTTGGAGCTTTACGTGTAGAAAAGATTTTGTTGCTACTCCTTGTTTTTATGATTTTTATTATTGTAGGGGTAAATATTTTTAACAGCATGAGGAGAATGGTTTTTGAGCGTAGAGAAGAAATAGCAGTGTTAAGCGCCCTAGGCTCAACTTCTACAAATATACAGGCGATTTTTATTGTACGTGGATTAATTATTGGTTTAGCGGGTGCCTTAGTAGGGCTTCTCCTTGGTGTTTTGATTAGCCTTAACATGGGGACTGTATTCTTGCTTATTTCAAAAACAATATATTATGTGCAATACTTTTTTGTAATGATTTTCAATTCTTCGAATTTATATTTGGTTACAGAAAATCCTATGTTTTCATTTTATGCCCAAATCCCTACAAGAATGGATAGTGGCGAAACAATACTTATTACACTATTTGGTTTGCTCTCTGCCCTGTGTTCAAGTTGGATTGCAAGTAGAAAAATACTAAAACTGTATGCCGCGGAGGTTTTACGTTATGAATAATGAATTAATAAAAATTGAAGGTCTTGAAAAAACATACTCGGATGCGATACAGTCATTAACAATTTTGCATGAACTTGATATGACTATTGCAAGTGGGAGTAAGGTAATAATTTTAGGAGAAAGCGGATGTGGAAAAAGCACCTTACTAAATATAATTGCGGGGCTTGATACAGCAACAAAGGGTAGGGTACAAGTAGGAGACTATGTAATATCAAACCTTATTGAAAAAGAGCTTTCCGAATATCGCACAAAATTTTTGGGACTCATATTTCAATTTCACTATTTATTAAAAGACTTTACTGCATTAGAAAATGTATTTTTACCCTTGTATATGAGTGGTGAAAATAAAAAAGTTGCGATTGAAAAAGCAAAGCTGCTATTGCATGATGTTGGCCTTGAGGATAGAATGCATCATCTACCATCACAGATGTCTGGGGGGGAGCGCCAGAGGGCTGCTGTTGCTCGTTCTTTAATAAATGATCCACACTTAATACTTGCTGATGAGCCAACTGGCAACTTAGATCCCGAAAATGCAAAAATAATTAGCGATATGCTTTTTTCTCTTGTAGAAAAATACAATAAAACACTTCTTTTAGTAACACACGAAGTTTCTTTGTGCGAAAGGGGAGATGTTGTTTATAGAATAAAAGAAGGGCGCGTTCAATATGACAATTAAATCTTCTGCTCTATATGCGCTACGCTTGCTGAAACCGAAAAAACTCTCTTCCTCTAATGGCAGAAAAAGCCTTTTTGGAGCAATGTTGGGTATCGCATTAAGCATTGTTCCCATGGTTGTAGTATTAGTAGTTGCAGATGGAATGATAGAAGGAATCACAGGGCGCATAATTAGTCTTTCGAGCTACCACCTGCAAGCGTTACAAAGCAAAGTGATAAATGTGAGTGTAAACGAGCACCTTGAATTACTCGAAAATATGGCAAATGATATAGATCAGGTGGATGGCGTTACTGGTACTTTTATTGAGCGCCAAGGGGTTGCTTTAGCAGTAGGTGCTAATGGAAGAACCGGAGCAACTGTTAGAGCCGTTGAAGAAAATATTTTCACTGAAAATAACGGCTTTCAAACATATATACAAACCATCGAAGGCGTTGCAGCCTTTCCTACTCAAAATAGCATTATAATTGGAAAAAAAATAGCTGAAACACTAGATTTAAATGTTGGTGATACACTTCGACTTTTATCGACACAAACGCTGCCTACTGGAAATGTAATTCCCAAAATTTTTACAGGAACAATCTCTGGCATAGTATCATCAGGGTATGAAGAAATAGATGCCCTATGGGTGTTTTTACCATTAAAATCTGGGTTTACATATTTAGCCTCAGCCTCCTCTCAAGTAAAAATTGGTATTGAAACAATGGACCCTTTTTCTAGTAATCTTACACGTATAACGGTAAATACTTTGGGAGCCCTCGAAGATGGTTTTTCATTGTATAGGTGGAATGATGTAAATACTTCTCAGTATGAAAATTATGCTTCAACCAAAATGCTTTTAATGCTTATCATGTTTTTAATACTACTTATAGCAGCAGTAAATATTTCTGCAGCATTAATTATGACTACATTAGAGCGACAAAAGGAAATTGCAATATTAAAAAGTATGGGAGCTTCATCAATGGGGATCGCACTATCTTTTTTGATTACAGGAGTTCTCTGTGCCATAGGTGGATTAATAATAGGCCTTCCTTTGGGAATACTTTTTGGTCTGAATTTTAACGAAATTTTACTTTTTTTTGAAAATTTTTTCAACGAAATAGCAAAACTGTGGTATTATATAAGTAGTGGATTTGAGTATGTACCTGTTTCATTTCTCAATCCTGCGTACTACTTAGAAACAATACCAGTTTCTGTTCCAACTATTGAATTAGTATATATCTTTATTGGAACAATTATATTGTCGGTAATAGTTTCATTAGTACCAGCTCTGCGAGCTGGAGGTGAGCGTCCGCTTGACATATTGCGCAAAATGTAGTGCTTAGAACGCCCTTTGAAGCGATTCTGTTGCAACCATGCTGCCAATCCTTCAACTTGTAATAGCGTAAAATTATATCATCAACGCGAAGTATTTGTCACTATATATGTGATGAATACTTGCTAGGGGCTTGCTATGCTATGTAATATGTGTAATGAACGTGATGCTGTGCTTATTGTGCAACAGGTAAGCTTAGATAACAAAAAAGAGATACACCTTTGTCCTGTGTGTGCAAAAGACAGGGGACTTAATGTCTCTTCCGATAATAATGACCCATCTGTTGAAAAATTTGTAAACTCTATT
>CAYJFX010000030.1:0-5076 GCA_964369735.1 uncultured Treponemataceae bacterium | reverse complement strand
TCGCTAAAAAAAAGATGCTATGTATGTGGGAAAAGCATAGACGATATTCGAAAATCAGGTATGCTTGGTTGTGCTGAATGCTATGTTGCATTTAACGATGACATTAAGGACATCTTATTAAAAACAAATATAGAGGCTTCATATAGCGGCTCAATGCCAAAAAAACTTGAACACTTTCGCTCTATATTGACTGACAGGATTGAAATACAAAAAAAGCTTGATACATCAATTGAACAAGAAGATTTTGAAAAAGCTGCAATGTACCGAGATTTTTTAAAAGCTCTTGAGCGCCCTTCTATTTCTGGAACAGAAGAAGGAGAAGAATTTGACAGATGAATTAGGTAATGCATGGTATAATACAGCTGGCCCTGAAAATGATGTTATTATTTCAACACGAGTACGTCTGGCGCGAAATTTGGCTGATTATCCTTTTCCTGAGCGGTTTACCCATGATGATGGGGATCGTGTTCAAACCCTCGTATTTGATGCTTTTTCACAATTAAAAACGGCTGAACAGTATCAAGCGCTTAGTGTGAAAATGCTTGATGAGTTAGGAAAAAAAATTCTTTTAGAACGAGGCGTTCTTTCAAATGATTGCATTGAAAGTCCAACAGCTGGAATAGTAGTACGCTCCGATGGGAAACTAATGTGTAATGTTAATACAGATGACCATCTTCAAATAGCTACCTTTTGTTCTGGATTTGATGCATATAATGTGTTTTCACTTGCAAAAGATCTTGACGATGATTTGCAAGAGGTTTTACAAATAGCTGCGTCTATTGAATACGGATATTTAACCTGTAAAATTGATAACACAGGTACGGGCTTAAAGGTTTCAATTTTTGCACACCTCCCATCTTTGGCGCAGATGAGCTCAGATGAAAATGATTTATCTATTTTGTTTGAGAGTATCGAAAACCAAGGCTTTTCTGTAATTCCTGTTTTTGGTCTTTCTTTGCAACACGGAGATGCAATTTCTGCAGCTTTAGGGAACTGCTATCAAATTAGTACTACAGTGTGCTTTAATGGAACAGAGCATGATCAACTAGATGCTTTTTCTGCAATGGTAAAAAAGGTAATTCAATCTGAGCGTATTGAAAGAGAAAATATCTGCAATACTAGACCCACCTTGTTACGTGATTCTGTGTACAAAGCTTTGGCCATGGTTAAGTATTCTAGGTTATTAACAGAACGAGAAGGGCTTGACTTGCTTTTTAGATTAAAGTGGGGAAAAGATTCAGGGATATTGAGTGGTATTGATGACTTTCAATTATCTAGCCTAATATACAGGATTAGAGAAGGTCATATTTTATTTATAAATAAAACAGAGCATTTTAAATTTGAAAAAGATATAAACACACAAGAAATGCAAACACAAAGGCTTAGGGCGCTTATTTTGCAAGAATCCTCTGAGAATATTCAAATATTTTCGTAACTATTTACTACCTCAAGTGTTTATATAGTATAGATGGTGCTTAGTAAATAGCAAAAGTTTTATTTTTTATTTATATGCTACCAACAAGAATTACATACAAGGTGAATAGACTTTACATGTCTGCAAAATTTTTGGCTGTTTCCATCATCTAGAAGCGTCACTGTTTTGATGTCTTCATAGGAGACAATATGATAAAAGGTCTTTCGCCTCGAGCACAAAGTTTGCTAATGGTTCTTGCACAAGATGAAGCAAAACGGTTAGGGTCAGAGCAATTATTACCTGAACATCTATTGCTAGCTCTAATTAAGAGTGCCGATTCAGTTGGGTTCTCAATTTTACAGCATTTAAAAATTAATATTCCTGCATTAAGAATTGCACTAGAAAAAAGTTTACCTAAAAAGCCTACAAAGAACCAGTATTCTGAAATACTCCGCTCAAGAAGGTTACAAATCTTTTTAGATGTTTCATTGGATGAATCAAAATTACTTCAATGTGCATATGTGGGTACAGAGCACTTTCTATTAGCATCTGTGAGAGAAGAGCAGAGTGTTATGAGTAAATTTATCAAACTACACAAGATAGATATTGATGCTGTTAGAAAGGCAGTAGAAATAGTTACTGCACAAATGAATTCCTCTGGCTTGAGTTTTAATAACAGTGGGGGAAATGTTAATAAGCACAGTTTTTTTAACGGCAAACAAGAACATGAACAACAAAAATCATACAACAAATTCCAAGCTCAAAGTCAGTCCCTAATCAATGAATTTAGTAGCGATCTAACAAAAAGGGCAGAAGAGGGATTACTAGATCCGGTAATTGGGCGAAAAAAAGAAGTGCACCGTGTCATACAAATACTGTCGAGACGTAGCAAAAATAACCCTATATTAATTGGTGAACCCGGAGTTGGGAAAACAGCGATAGCAGAACTACTTGCCCAAAGAATTATAGATGGGGCAGTTCCTCCAAATCTAGTCGGAAAGCGCATAATAATGCTAGACTTAGCTTCCGTAATAGCAGGCACAAAGTACAGGGGTGAGTTTGAAGACAGATTAAAGCGTATCATGAAAGAAATTAATGAAAAAAAGAATATCATTCTTTTTATTGATGAACTTCATACCATTATAGGTGCAGGTGGCTCTGAGGGATCTATGGATGCATCTAATATAATTAAGCCTGCTTTATCTAGGGGCGAACTACAGTGTATTGGTGCCACTACGATAAAAGAGTATAGAAAATATTTTGAAAAGGATGCAGCTCTCGAGAGGCGATTCCAAGTTGTTCAAGTTGGTGAGCCCAGTGATGAGGAAACTCGTGAAATACTTGAGGGCATAAAAGAGCGTTACGAAGAATTCCATGGTATTTTTTATGAGGATAAAGCGCTTGATGCTATTGTACGTTTTTCTAAAAGATATATTACTGAGAGATTTTTACCAGATAAAGCTATTGACTTATTGGATGAAGCTGGAGCAATGAAAAAGGTTGGGGGAGAAGCCTTGCCTTCTGATATAGTCGATATTCAAGATAGAATTAGCCTTTTAACAACGGAAAAACAGCATGTAATACAAACGCAAAATTATGAAAGCGCAGCCATCGTTCGAGATGAACTTCGAACACTTAAAGATCAATATGCTTTACTGCTGAGGCAGTGGGAAGCTAAAAGCGGAAAAAATACGGTTAAAATTAATGATGTTTGCACAATTATTTCTTTAATGACGGGTATTCCTATGGAGCATCTAAATGACAATGATATGGCTCGCTTGTCATGTATGGAAGATGAACTACATAAGTCAGTAGTAAGTCAAAATGAAGCTATAAAACTTGTATCCTCAGCTGTACGCCGATCACGCACTGGGGTTTCTTCTGTAAAACGTCCGTTGGGCTCATTTATTTTCTTAGGGCCAACAGGAGTTGGTAAAACGCTTCTAGCAAAAACGTTAGCAAAATTTTTGTTTGGCTCAGAGGAATCCCTCGTAAGGATTGATATGAGTGATTACATGGAAAAGCATAATTCCAGTCGTTTAGTTGGTGCTCCGCCAGGGTATGTTGGCTATGAAGAAGGCGGAGTATTAACTGAAAAGATTAGGCGCAAGCCGTACTCAGTTATACTTTTAGATGAAATTGAAAAAGCTCACCCTGACGTATTTAACTTATTGTTACAAATTCTTGAAGAAGGAGAGCTCAGAGACAATTTAGGGCATGTTGTTAATTTTAGAAACACTGTAATTATTATGACGAGCAATGCAGGTATCAGGCAAATTTCTAATGAATCAAGGCTCGGTTTTAATACATCTGAAAAAAATCTGATGGATTATAGCAGTATAAAGGCTGATGCACTAAATGAGCTAAAGAGTGTTATGTCACCTGAACTTATTAATAGAATTGATGATACCGTTGTATTTTCGCCGCTAAGTCAAAAAGAGGTGGCAAAAATACTAGATATGCAGATTCAAGAATTTGGTGTGCGCTTACATGAAAAAAATATAGAAATAAAGGTTCTACCTAAAGCAAAGGCATATCTTATTGAAACAGGGTATATACCACAGTATGGAGCTCGCCCAATGAGACGCTTAATTCAAAGAGAAATTGAAGATAGTTTAGCTTTAAAAATAATTTGTGGCGAATGTAACAATGGGGATACTGTAATAGTTGACTGTAAAGTAGTTAAAGGAAACAAAGAACTCTATATAAAAATCGAGAAAAATGCGTTTACCTTCGAAGAAAATACCGAGTTTATTGCGTTGCCAGAAGCTTCTGTTGTGTAGTTAAGAGCCCTTTATAAACTGGTATAAAAAAGCCCTCCGCAGAGGGCTTTTTTTATGTTACACTGTACAGTATGTCACCATACGTTGGAAGTGACCAACACTTTTTGCACGCTAATGTTTCCAATTCATCGATTGGAATCCTCAAGTCTTGCATTGCAGCAAAAACCTTATCTCTCATATAGAATGTTTCTTGAGTTACATCGTGTATGTCGTTTCCATCAATAGCGGCTTGCAAAACTTCTAGTTTTTCAAAAACTGATTCTGTTAGATTTGCTACTTTTTCAAGAAGCTTTTCTTCTCTTGCACATGCAATACTTTTTGAAACTTCTTTTTTGTTAAGAATAGACTTTGCGATTTCTTTTTCGTAGCGAAGCGCTGAAGGAATAACATCTTTTTTTGTCATTTCTACCATTGTTAGCGCTTCAATCTGAATTGTTTTACAATAGTTTTCGCACATAATTTCATGACGAGAACGTACTTCAGTTTCTGAAAAAACACCTTGGCGCACAAACATATCGATGTTTTTTTGCTCGATGTATGCAGGAAGTGCATCTGGTGTTGATTTAAGATTTAATAGACCTCTTTTTTCAGCTTCAACTACCCATGAGTCATCATATCCATTTCCATTAAAGATAATTCTGTCGTGGTCGTTAATAGTTTTTGTAATAAGGCTAGATAGGTCTTCTTTGAAATTTTTACTTCCTTCAAGTTGATTTGCAAATTGTTCAAGAATATCTGCTACTGCAGAGTTAAGCACAATATTCGAACCAGAAATAGAAGCACTTGAACCTAACATTCTAAACTCGAACTTATTGCCAGTAAATGCAAATGAAGATGTTCTGTTTCTATCTGTTGTATCTTTTGGAAAATGAGGTAATA
>CAYJFX010000029.1:19318-21032 GCA_964369735.1 uncultured Treponemataceae bacterium | reverse complement strand
TTTATCTGCAACAAACCTTCTATTTTACAATGGAACACTTAATTTAAACGGCTTCAACATAAATACCACGGGAGACTTCGCTATTTTTGGTGATGGGTATAATATTACAAATTCGGTAGGCGGAGCAGGAGCAAAAGATTTTTCTTATACTGGAACACCAAGTTATTACCCTGCAGGAGGAACTGGATTTGCTGCGGGTACTGCTGCTTTTGCAGACTTAGGCGGACGTGACATTACCGTAGAAGGTAACTTTTATAATAATGGTGCCGATATGATAGGTGCTTCGCCGTGGTTATTAAATATTCCAGGGAGAAATGCCACTGTTCCAACACTTACTAGTACAGATTGGGAATTGCCTTATGCAGTTGCCGTTAATATGAGCGTGAAAAATAGTACCGCCCGAGGTTCTGCTTCCGATCCCGACCAGTTTGTAGCTACCCTTTTTAATGTAACAGACCTTGGTGACAACATTAATTGGGGAACTAGCACGAGCGACACATACACATGGACAGGTGGTGGTGGCAATACCAATTGGACAACTTCTGGTAACTGGAGTCCAAGTGGACACCCTAGTAATAATACTCATACTGCTATTTTTCCAAGCTCAATAGGAGCCCCATCGGTTACAGTTGACACAGATATTACCATTGCAAATCTCACCATAGAAACAGGCGTGAATCTTACTATGGGAAATAATAACTTTACCGTAGAAGAAAAAACAGAGGGCGGTGGCTCACTTGCGGTTACAGGAACAGGTACTGTTACCTTTGGCGGTACCGTGGGCGAAGCAACTTCGCTTGCAAGCCTTGAGCTTAGCGCAACAACCATAAACATAAATGGCAATGTTACGGCAACAACCCAAACCTATAATGCTGTAACAACGACACTTGGTGCAAGTGCAACAATTCTAACAGGGACAGTTGTGCTCCCGGGAAGAAGAGAGCAAACCTTTGGCGTTGGTGCTAATACAATTATTACAGGAAATTTGTATACACACTCAGCGGGATCTTTACCGGTTACTATCAATCTAGGTGGCCACAATTTAAACGTAGACGGCTCCTTTACACTTACAGAGGGGTTTTCTCTCTATGACGCAGATGTTACGGTAACAGGGACAGCCCCAGCAACTGTAACCGTTACGGAATTGACTTCCAATTTTGATGGCCAACATGAGCTAACTATGGAGGGAGTCATTCTTGAAGTAGTTGGGTTTTCTGTATCTGGTGATGCTACTCCTGCTTCTGGAACGTATACAATAACTAGCAACACTTCGATTGATATTGGAAATATTATTGGGGGAACAGTGGGGGGCGGGGCGACCACTGTAAACATTACTGCTGAAAGTCTAGAAATTGATAGCATTTCTAGGCCAAACAATACGTATCAAAACAACACTATTTACAATTTTACTTCCACGGTCAACACGGCTATTGCAGGTGCTGTTGAGGCGGGAACACTTACTGTTACCTCTGATGCAATAAACATAAATGGCGGGCGGGTTACAACTACGGGAAACCAAACCTACACAGGGGCAGTAGTACTTGGAGCAAATACAACACTAGATGCAGATAACGATCCAATCAACTTTACAACAACAATAAATGGAGCACGAACACTTAGCATAGATGCAGGCACAGGAACGGTTAGTTTTGGTGGAGCAGTGGGAAATACTACAAGTCTTACAAGCTTAGCAGCTACGGCAGCAACTATAAAT
>CAYJFX010000029.1:0-19218 GCA_964369735.1 uncultured Treponemataceae bacterium | reverse complement strand
AACCTTGATGTTCTCGCAGATGGAAACACAATAACATTTACAGGTGCTGTAGGAAATACTACAAGTCTTACAAGTTTAGCAACTACGGCAGCTACCATAAGCATAAATGGTGGAAGTGTTTTTACAACAGATGCGCAAACCTACACAGGGGCAGTACTACTTGGAGCAAATACAACACTAGATGCAGACAATGACCCAATCAACTTTACAACAACAATAAATGGAGCACGAACACTTAGCATAGATGCAGGAACGGGAACGGTTAGTTTTGGTGGAGCTGTTGGTAGCACAACAGACCTTACAAGCCTCTCTGTGAATGCAAACGCAATTGCAATAAACGGTGGAAGCGTTTCTACAACAGGAAATCAAAACTATGGCTCAGGTGCCGCTACAGGAGATGTTTCAATCGATGGAGAAACAATACTAACTGCGCGTGGTGGAGCAATAGAAAGCATAACTTTTAAGAATCAAGTAAATGGAGATTCTGCACTACATATTAGTACCGATACTATTAATACTATTTCCTCAACTGTAAATTCTCCGATTATTTTTATTGGTGCAAACATGATCGTAAGCTATGGAACCCACAATGCCGACATTTTTATAGACTTAAATGCTGGTCAAACAATGACTCTTGGAGATGACTTAGACTCTAACAATCTCTATTTTTATAATGGTGAACTTGATTTAAATGGGTACGATATTACTACAAGGCAAAATTTTGCAATATTTGGAACTGATTATGATCCTGAAGATAAAGGCTGGCATGTTGCAAATAATACACGATTTGCATATTATGGATACGATTCTCTCCTATACAAAAAAACAGATTTAGTAAATGATGCTACCGCTTCCTTTGCAGACTTAGGAACAAGTGTCATTACTGTTACCGGAAACTTTTACAACAACGGTGCAGATATGATTTCTGCAACAAATCCCGGCTGGACTTTAAATATACCGGATAGAGGTGCTCCTACAAGTAATTCAGGGGATTCGCCAACTGCTACCCAATGGGGCACACGTTATGCTGTTGCCTTTAATATGAGAGTGCAAAACAGTACCGCAGTTGATGGGTGGGTTGCAGCAGCTACAGGTGAAGAAGGACAAAATGTAACACATACAGGAACTAACTCACAGTGGCAATCAGAAAGTCCGACACTTACCAATGTCTATGTTACAACAGATAGGACACTCAATTTTGGGTTCAGCTCTCCAGGCACAGGAGTAAATGCAGAATATGTACGTACTCCTGATGTTACCGCTGTAGGTAATATGATAGAATACGACTTGGATAGTGCTCCTGATAAGAGATTTAGTTTTGAAAGAAATGGAAATAATTTAATTGCAACTGCTGCTGATAGGTGGAATACAGATACCGTCTCTACTACCATAATAGCAGGCAGTACTGATAGAGAAGGAAACGAAAGTGACATAACCAACGATGTTTCACTTATGAAAGGTGCTTTTTACCACGTAAACGGTAACACTATGAGTAGGAGTAGTGGCTATGCGGTGCAAAGTGGTGCAACGGAAACTCCTGATCCAGCTTACACCGACCAAGCTCACCCTGTTCTTGCCGCCGTATACACAGGTCAAGAAGCGCATAACCAATTTGGGGCACAGCAACCATATGATGCTCATAACTTTATAGAGCTTAGATTTTCTGAAGCGGTAAATATTAGTGGTGATGGAAAAACTCTGGCCTCAGATGATTATAATATTCAAGTAACAACCGACTTTGGGGCTATTACAGAGCGCGATGGGGGATTAGACATTGCAGGACTTATAACAATACCAAAGGGAGAACTTGAAACAGGCTCGCGCGATAAAGCTACGGGTGCTATTACCGATGTTGACAACACAGTACACGCTTTTTATAGAAACTTTAGTATTGATGGGGTAGCGGTAGCTACTAATCAAACACATCGCTTGCGTATTTCCATTGCAGGCTTACAAGATGGCACGCTCATTGACCCTGTAAGCGGACAATCATCAAACTATTACCCCGGTTTTATTGATGAGGCTACAACGCCTTCAGGGCGTATTAGCTTTAACCTTAATGGTACCACTATTACAGGAGCAGATGGACTACCCCTTGATACATCAGTTCTCCCCACTGTAGCTTCTAATGAATCAGGACTTTACAGTGAATGGGATACACAAAAGCCAGTGTTTGCTCGTGAAGATTCTACCGATGGGGACTCGTTCTTTGAAGCAATAGGTATTCCCGATGAAGCCGGTTCTAGGGTTCTACGCTTCGAAATTCACTTACATGATAACACTCCAACGGCAGCAGAGCCTTGGACGCGCGGTTGGAATGGAGGAGCCGTTCGATTGGATACAGCTGGTGGTTCAAGACCTGATTACGCTGCGATATACCCAGCCTTGCCAACATCCCCTAGCACGCAGGGTGGTTTGCGTGCATCCACTTTAATAGGGTCAGAAGAAGCCTTTAGCATACTTCCAAGTGGGGGTGGGGCTGTTCTAAGCGATATAACTAATAACACTTTAGAGCGATATGTAACAAATGACTATTTCCCTGCCGATATTAATACTCTGGCAGGTGATGATGATACATTATATTTTTCCTTTGTTCCAACTGTGCAGCTTGACCCTGTACCGCGATATGATATTGAATATGATCCCGATATTGGCTTTATAACTGACTTGGCAGGAAACAGATTAACGGAAACAGGTATTACTACATCAGACCTTGTTGCCCCTGAAATTACATTAACGCTAGCACCATTTACAACAGATGGGACACAGCAGTTGTATGTATACTTTAACAAGGCGCTTGACTTATCAGGAAATGACCCAAATTTTGCAGTCTTATCAAATATTCATGAACAGCTACGCTTTTTTACTGAAGGAGGAGGTGCACATCCAGATTTGACTGCTGTAGCAGGCACACGAATAGCTTTTGAAACAGAAACTGCAACTGGGTTAATCTTTAACTTAAGTGACCAACTTGAAGAGAATGAACTGTTTACCCTATACTTCCAACCTACGAATAAAATTCGGGGTACAAACTTAGCGGTCATGAATGCAGCAAGAGAGGCCCCTGTAACTTATTTTGGGGTAAATACTGTATACCCCATAAATGCAGTAGGCGCTCTAGACTTTGACTTTAATACTCCTCCAAGTGCAGGTGATATTTCAATACGAAGCTTTGATGGAGAAAATGGTCTTTATGCACACAGAGAAATAGATATAGAAGTAAGGGTAGAAAATGGAATAACAGGAATTAATACAGGCGCTCCATTACTGTATCTTGACTCAAATGCAACACCTCTTTCATATTCTGAAATATATGAAGAAGAAACAGGAAGGGAACTTATCTTTTGGATGCCAGAACAAGTGACCCCATCAGAGCTTTTTTCTGAGCAAGTTAATAGTACTGCAAAAGAATTTACAGGGGTAGGTTCTGATTCTAGTTATACCTTCTCGATAGGGATTGATGATATAATAAGAAGCTCTGGTGATACAATGCAGTTTTTATTCAAGCTGGGAAGTTTTAAAACGCCTACTGCAAATGGGACCCTTCCTGCTGTTGCTGCAACGCCGTTGTACCACATAAACCTTCCAGATGAGTTTGATTTGGCAAATATTGGACTCTTTGCCTTTAAGGTCTTTGATGAAACTCAAGTAGGTGGCACAACAATACTCAATAATGTTATTAATGTTAACGAAAAAGAAGAAATGCTTTTAGAGGTTATCATGCCAACAGATGGTAGCTTAAATGTAACAGTTATGACCCTTGATGGAAATATTGTAAAAGCCCTTAGTAGGGGAAGAAAAGCTAAAGGAAACCACTATTTTACGTGGGATGGAACCAATAATGCAGGTAACCCAGTTGCACGTGGTGTTTACTTTATTAGAGTTGTAGGCCCTGGCATTGATGAAACAAGAAAAGTTATGGCGGTTAAATAATACGTAAAAGTTGGCCTCCCTGCCAACTTTTACTATCGAGTTTCGCGCATAACCGAAGAAAAACGATTAGACCGAAACTCGTTTACGTAACAGTTAGGTGCCCTCCTTGGCACGATTATCTGTTTTAATTTTTTTTCTAACGTGTGTTAATAAAAAAAAAGGAATAACATGAAAAAATTACAAGGGTGTGCCTACCTTGCATTTGATGAGCATAAAAAACAATTAAAAGAAGAGCTTGTAAAACGTTTCGGTTACACAACAGAGCCTATAGAATATGAAAACCTCTTATATTACGAAAAAGAACAGTACGTAAAGCCATGGTGGGCAAAAACATGCCTAGAAGAAGCGTGGAAGCTTGAATTTGAATCAATTTCACAAGCTGCAAGTGCCCTTAAAGACGTAATGAGAAACTGGTCGCAATATGCATTCGAACATTTTAGACGCTCAACATTAATTCAAGAAAAGCTACCCTATGTAAACACAAAACAAAAAAGCTTTCCCTTTTCAGTTCCGCATTCGGACATGGGAGTCTTTACCCTTATAGACAAAACCACCGCCCTTGTGTTTCCAAAAAGTAGCTCGCTTTTCCCAGCTGGAAACATTACACTCATTGAAGATCATGAAAACCCTCCAAGCAGGGCCTATTTAAAGTTACAGGAGGCTCTTCTGCGCTTTGAGCACCACTACGGTGTGTTTCCTTCTCGAGGTGAAAAATGTTTTGATGCAGGGGCATGCCCTGGTGGCTGGACATGGGTGCTCACAGAGCTTGATTGCACGGTGTTTGCAGTAGACAGAAGTGAACTCGATAAACGTCTCATGAAAAATCCCTTTGTTGAGTTTAAAAAGCATGATGCCTTTACTCTAAGCCCTGCTGATCTTGGAAAATTTGATTGGATTTTTTCGGATGTAATATGTTATCCCGACCGCCTTTTAGAATGGATAAAAAAATGGATAGACTCGGGCAATGTTCAAAACATGATTTGCACTATAAAGATGCAAGGCGAAACTGATTGGAAGTTATTAGAAGAATTTGTAAAAATACCTAATAGTTTTGTACAGCATTTACAGTACAACAAACACGAACTCACCTGGTTTTGGAGAAAAGGTATATCCGCAGATTACGCAGATTAATTGGATTCTTAGTGGTAATAGTCACAAAAAGTTTAATAAAAGTAATCTGCGTAATCCCATTAATCTGCGGATGACACTTGTTTTTAAAGTATTCTAGGAGTATAATATCATTATGTATGGATTTATTCGTGTTGCATGTGCAAGTCCTGCGGTAAGTGTTGCGGACTGCGAAAAAAATGCCCAAGAAATTATCACTTTTATTGAAAGGGCGCACAGTGAAGGGGTATCCCTTCTAGTGTTCCCAGAACTTTGTATAACTGGTTATACCTGCGCTGATTTATTTTTTCAGCGTACCCTTCAAGAAGGTGCAATCAATGCCTTGGCAAAGATAGCAAACGCAACAAGCGAAAAAGCGCTTAGTGTCATTGTTGGGCTTCCCTTTCCCTTTGAAAATGCACTGTACAATGTTGCGGCCGTTTGCTCAGATGGAAAAGTAGTAGCGCTTGTTCCAAAAATGCACATTCCAAACTATGCAGAATTCTATGAAAAACGACACTTTGCGCCAGCCTTTGACGGCATAAAAATGGCAAGTGTTTTAAATGTACAAGAAAAAACATATGAGGTTCCTTTTGGAACCAACCAATTATTTTGCTCTCACTCAAATAAAGAGGCACGCTTTGCAGTAGAAATATGTGAAGACTTATGGGTGCCAATGCCTCCGTCAACAATACATGCACAAAATGGGGCTACAATAATTGCAAACCTTTCAGCAAGTAATGAGGCTGTTTCAAAAAGCGATTACAGGCGGCTTTTGGTTGCATCGCACTCTGCACGCCTTATGTGTGCATATCTTTATGCTGATGCAGGTAGGGGAGAATCTAGCACTGATGTTGTTTTTTCAGGCCACAATATTATTGCAGAAAACGGCGCAATAATAAAAGAGGCTGAGCCATTTGCAAAAGATTCTTATTGCGCCACAGATATAGATTTAGAAAAGCTTTCACAAGAACGATGCAAAAATACGTCGTTTGCCGCCTGTGCATCAAATCATAAGGCTGAGTATGTCTTACACTCAGTTCATCTTCCGCCACTTGTGCAAAAATTATCCAGAACAATAGAGCCTCGTCCATTTATACCGAATGATAAACTTGCTGTTGAAAAGCGCTGTAGGGAGATACTGCACATACAAACTGAAGCACTTGTGCAACGTATGCGTCATATAAATAGTTCAACGGCTGTTATTGGACTTTCTGGGGGGCTAGATTCAACATTAGCATTATTAGTGGTGCTCGAAGCCTTTGCAGCATTGAAAATAGATGCAAAAAACATTATTGCAATTACTATGCCGTGTTTTGGTACAAGTGACAGAACCTATAATAATGCATGCGCCCTCGCAAAAGAAAGTGGTGTGACCTTGCGTGAAATTCCTATAAAAGAGGCTGTTCTTAAACACTTTGAAGACATAGGACATGACAAAGATGTGCATGATGCAACATATGAAAACTCTCAAGCTCGAGAAAGGACACAGGTGTTGATGGATGTTGCAAATGCAGAAAATGGCATTGTTATTGGTACCGGCGATTTATCAGAGCTCGCGCTAGGTTGGGCTACCTATAATGGGGACCATATGTCTATGTATGGGGTAAACGCTTCTGTTCCTAAAACACTTGTCAGACACCTTGTTAGGTATTACGAAAAAACAGCAAGCCAAGAAGGCAAGAATGAGCTTGCCTATGTATTACACGATATAATAGAAACTCCAGTAAGCCCCGAGCTCCTTCCAAACAGTGATGGAAAAACAATTCAAGCTACAGAAGAAATACTAGGCTCTTATGACTTACATGATTTTTTCTTGTATTACTTTGTGCGTTGGGGGTTTTCTCCTGATAAAATACAGTTTTTAGCAGAACATGCTTTTAAATCAGGCACAAATGATGAAGTCTTTTCAAAAGAAGAGATAAAAAAGCGCCTTATGCTCTTTATAAAGCGCTTTTTTACACAACAATTCAAGCGCTCTTGTCTACCAGATGGTCCAAAAATTGGTTCTATAAGCTTATCTCCAAGAGGGGATTGGAGAATGCCGAGTGATGCTCATTTTATGCAGTGGGTTTCGCAATTAGAAACCCTGTAAAAGAAAAATACTATTGTTTTAGGCTTAGGGTATTGACAAAAGTTGCATAAACGTGCACCCTATAGGGTATGAAGGAAGAATCATTATTTTCAAAAGCCCTTTTAGAGCAATGCTTAACAAAGGACGTGCTGCGTGCAATGGATGACGTAGTAAGTAATTCAAAAAAAGCAACAGTGATAAAAGGTGGAAAAGTTATAGCAGAAGTATTTGGCGCACAAGATATTTTTGAAAATTTGGCAGACAATTCCAAAGAAGCATCAGAAAAAATGCTTGTAGATAGTTTTCACAATAACCTTACTCTTTTAATACAAAAAACGTGGGTTGAAAAATCTGACGAAGTATTGAAAGACCAAATTTTATATAAGCTCGATGAAGTTTGTGCTATGCTAAATAAAAAAGAATATGGGGAAGTTTATCAAAATTTTCTGGATTTGTTAAATGATTCTGTATTCTTAATGTTTGGGCCATTATCGACAAAAGACGATTTTTCAGAATATGCACTACGAATAGACCCAGGGTTTGGTGTTTTTTGGTGGTTTTTAAAAACAGTAAGTCCAAAAATGCCAAAAGATGTAAAAATTGGAAGACTTTATATTATTCTTGGCATGTTATTTTTAGCAAACTATTAATATTTGAAAAATCGCGGCATATAAAAAAGTTCTTCATAAGTGAGCGGTAGACATGATTAGTGAATCAATTTTTAGTTCTCTTCGACAGACATCGAAAATTATTGCAAATCTCAGTGCAAAAGAAAAAAACAACGTACTTGAAGCTGTTATCACTTCCTTAGAAAAAAACAAAACACTTATTTTACAAGCAAACAAAGAAGATGTTGATAGAGCACGTCAAAACGGGATGAAAGAAAGTCTTGTTGATCGACTTGCCTTAAATGAGGAAAGAATTCACTCTATTATCGATAGCATTAGAATAATTATAGCGCAAACTGACCCTGTAGGCGAAATTACCAGTGGTTGGAGCACAGAAAAGGGCTTGCGTATTCGCCAGGTACGTGTTCCTATTGGGGTTGCGTCAATTATTTATGAGTCGAGACCAAACGTAACCGTCGATGCCTTTGCACTCGCATGGAAAAGTGGAAACGCAATTTTACTGCGTGGAAGCTCTAGTGCGCTTGAATCAAACAAGGCAATTGTTGCAACTATAAAAGAGGGCCTTATAAGTGTCAATCCAATGTATGGGGATGCTCTTTTTCTCACCGAAGGCGGGCGAGAAGAAGTAAGTCAAATTCTCAGTGCGCGAGGATTAATTGATATTGTGCTTCCGCGTGGCGGCGCTGATCTTATTAAAATGGTTGTAGAAAACGCAAAAATACCAGTAATAGAAACAGGTAGTGGTATTTGCCATTTGTATGTCGATGAAAGTGCAGATATTGAGATGGCGGTAAACATTGCAGAAAATGGTAAGATGCAACGCCCAGGGGCATGTAATTCACTTGAAAGCATTTTAGTTCATTCTTCATGTGCCACTTTATTTTTATCCAAGTTTATCGAGCGTGTAACTGGCAAATGCGAGATTAGGGCCTGTGAAAAGTCTTATGCAATATTAAAGCCTTTAGCAAGCGATACAAAGCTTACGCTTGCAACCGAAGAAGATTTTTCTACAGAATTTTTAGATTTTATTGTAGCAGTAAAAATAGTAGACTCATTAGAATCTGCGGTTAATCACATAAATGAACATAACACAAAACACTCTGATGCAATTGTTACAAAAAATTTGCAACATGCACAATATTTTCAACAAAATGTTGATGCAGCATGCGTATATGTAAATGCATCCACCCGCTTTACCGATGGGGGAGAGTTTGGCTTTGGCGCAGAGCTTGGAATAAGTACTCAAAAACTTCACGCAAGAGGCCCTATGAGTTTAACAGCCCTTACAACTATTAAATACATTGTTGATGCAGAAGGTTTAATAAGATGACCATTAAAGATACCCTTTGTGATGCACGAAAAATAGTAATTAAGATAGGTTCAAATACTCTGGCAAAAGAAGATGGAACAATAAATATTGAATGGATGAATAGTTTTGCAAACCAATGTGAAAAGCTTATTTCAATAGGTAAACAACTCGTAATTGTTTCATCAGGAGCTCAAGTTGCAGGGCTATCTACTCTAAAACGATGGACGCGCAAAAAAGACATTCACTATCGACAAGCACTCTGTGCAATTGGCCAAGTTGAGCTTATGAAACAGTGGCTTGATTCATTTATAAAAAATGGTATGCACATAGGACAGCTTTTAATTACAAAAGATGACTTTGCCGATAAGCAGCGTACGTTAAATATGAGAAACACCCTTTTTACACTGGTTGATGAAGGCGTTATTCCTGTTATAAATGAAAACGACTCAGTGTCTTTTGAGGAGATAAGCATTGGGGACAATGATAATTTAAGTGCCCTTACTGCTATTTTGTGGAGCGCAGATGTGCTTATTCTTTTTAGTGACATAGATGGAGTGTATGATAAAAATCCAAAAGAGTACAAGGATGCACAACTTGTAGAGATGGTAACAGATATAACAAAGCTAAAAAAAGAAATAAGCATGGATAGCAAAAGCAACTTTGGAACAGGTGGTATGGTTACAAAAATTGAAGCTGCCGAAAAAGTAACAGAGTATGGAATATCGATGGTTTTAGCTAATGGTTCAACTGATAGAATTTTAGAAAAATTACTGTCAGGGGATGCTCTAGGGACATTATTTTATACCGAATAGTAATTGGGAGAGGCTATGAAGAATGTAAGAGTTGGTTTGCTTGGTTGTGGAGAAATGGGTGGTGCACTCATTCGAGGTGTTGCAAAGGCTGTTGAAAGCGGTAATGTACTTCTATTTAATCGTACCAATGAAAAGGCTGAAAAAATTAGCTCAGAAATTAGTGCTAGCATTGTAAAGCGCGAAAGCGATTTAATAACGGAAAATTGTGACTATATTATCCTTGCAGTAAAACCCTATGTCATTAAAAGTGCAATAGAAAATCTTTTTTCTGGCGTTGATTCATACTCGGGTACTGTAGTCTCCGTTGCGGCAGGTATTTCTCTTCAAGATTTAGAAAGCTATATTCCTGAAAATTGTAGAAAAACTGTTTCTGTTATTAGGCTTATGCCAAATACTCCTTGCCATGTGGGAGAAGGTATGATTGGATTAAGCGCTAAAGATTCAGTTGATGAAAAAATTATAAATGAATTGACTTACCTTTTGCAAAAGGCCGGTCTTGTGGAAAGAGTACAAGAAAGCCTCCTTGATGCTGTTACTGCGCTAAGTGGCTCGGGGGTTGCCTATGGCTTTATGTTTATTGAAGCCTTAGCTGATGCAGGGGTGCAATTTGGCATGACTCGCAAACAAGCCTACGTGTACGCTGCCCAAATGTTAAAGGGAGCGGGAGCTATGGTTTTAGAAACAGGAATGCATCCAGGGGTTTTAAAAGACGGTGTTTGCTCTCCTGGGGGTATCACCATAAAAGCACTTGAAACCTTAGAAGAAAAAGGCTTTAGAGGTAGTGTTATAGCTGCAGCAAAAACCGCCTTTGAAGTATCAAGAGCTTCTGGTAAATAAGTTTTAAGAACGTCGCGGGCTGTAAAAGGTTTGACTCTGAGCAAGATGTCATTCTGAGCGAATGAGTTGTCATCCTGAGCGAAGTCGAAGGATCATATTGAGAAAGAGGCTTTTCCACTTCGATCGAGATTAACTTTACAAAAATCAAAAAAACATTGTCTAAATTAGCATTAAGGTATATAATATAGTAATGTGAGGAAGAGTATGAAATTTGGACTTATTGGAGCCGGCCTTATTGGTAAAAAATTTGTTGATGCGTGTCAACTTGTGCCGGGCGCTGAAATTGTGGCGGTATCTTCTGCAACTCCTGGGAAAGCTCAGGCTTTTGCTACAGAAAAGGCCATCCCTTCTTATTATGATAGTTATGAGGCTATGTTAAAAGATGCAGATATCGACTGCGTGTACATTTGCACAACACATAACTTTCACTACGAAAACCTTTTGCTTTGTATGAAATATAATAAGCATGTAATTTGTGAAAAATGCATGGTTCTTACACAAAAAGATGCTGAGGATATTTTTGCTCAAGCTAAAGAAAAAAAGCTCTATGTAATGGAAGCTCTATGGACTAGGTTTGTTCCCTCTATGACCACTGCAAAACAGTGGATTACTTCAGGAAAAATTGGAAAGATAAAGCTTGCAGACTACCGTGTAGGGTTTAAAGCCCCAGATGATCCAAATCATCGTATTATTAACCCAAAATTGGCAGGCGGCGCTGTGTATGATATAGGCGTATATTCAATTCATAACACAACATTTCTTGTTGGACAAGAATTACTCGAAGTAAAGTCATTTATGGAAACTGATGCAACAAAAAAAGTGGATGCAACTACATGCATTATGGCGCGTTTTACCGATTCAATTGCAACCTTTATGAGCTCTTTTACCTGTGAAATTGATGATTATTGCACCATTTACGGAACAGAGGGAAAAATTACTGTTGAAAACCCATTTTTTGTTGATAAGGCTACATTGCACTTAGATGATGGAACAGTAGAAGTTTTTGAAACAGAGCGTATTAATGGCTTTGAGTTTGAAATTGCTCACGCAATAGAAAGAATTGAAAACGGGTACTTAGAAAGCGATATTATTCCTGCTAAAGATACCATTCGGTGTGCTGGAATTTTTGACCAGTGCTTTGCTGAAAACAAGGAATTGTTTGGGTAGGGGTAGGGAAGTCAATTTTGTAGACAGGTGCATACCGAGCGCAGTTGAGGAATCTTTTCTATCCAAGTTTCTTCGACTTCGCACAGAATGACATTATATTACAATTATTAAATAGTTTAGCTATGAAAATTGATTTTCATTAATAGGCAAACTATCCTGTTAATTTGCGGCTATATTGTTTTGTAGCACGGTATACCCGCCAGCTTCTTCAAAGCCTATTTTTTTGTATAAGCTTGCAGCTTCAGGGTTGTCAAAAAAGAGGGCTACAAAGTCTTTGCCTTTTTCAAATTGGTTGCTACAAGCCTTTGTTACGAGTATTGTTGCAAGTCCTTGCTTTCTGTAGTTTGGACTTGTTGCAACTCCTAAGAGCATGGAGCCAATGGAGCATTGTGCTCCTGCCATCGCAGACGAAACAATCGTTCCATTGTCGGTAAAAACATACGCGTTCGAATCTTTTTGCAAGTTTTCCTTTGTGCGCTGCCTATAGCCTTCTTCTTGGCCTTTATAGTTTTTCTCAAACTCTGCTATAGTAAAATAAAAATCGACTAAGTCATCACCCTTATCTGAAGGAAGTTCAGTAAATATAAGAGAATCGTGTGCTGTCTTATCATTATTCTTTGCTAACGACTCCTTTGTACAGCGAAGTAGGCTGGTTGGTCTAAACGTAAATGAAGAAAAATCATTTTTTAGTTTTTCTACAACACTGTGCTTTCCCCCAATGGTGTCTACTTTTTCAAAGCTAGTAACAAGCTTTACTGCTTCTTGTATGCTATAATTTTCTTTTTGGCTGTAAATGAGCACAATGCTAAAATAGCGCAAAAGCACAAAGTCCCACTCTGCATCATTTATATGGGCAAATGCCTCTACTTTATCGCCTTCTAAACCATAATTTTCAATATTTGCCCTAAAAAATAGGTTTGGAACAGCATCTTTTGAAAGGTATACTTTTAGTGTTTCGATGTCTTTTTGCATTAATTTTTGTATCATAATTTATCTCCAGCTTACAATGGTGTCTATGGGTTTTCGTTTTTTTTCTCGTAGCTTTTCACCTTCTTTGGCGTACCCTACTGCAACAAGAAGATGTATTTTACCCTTTATGCCGAGCATTTGCTTTAGGCTCTTTTCATTAAACCATCCTAAAATGCAGTTATCGATGCCTTTTTCTTGAAGGGCTAGGGTAAGGTATGTTGATGCGCTTCCTATGTCATTTGATTTAAAGTCTTGTTTTTTTATAACTGAGCCAATTGCAGCTGTGGCATTATAGGACGCATCGCTTAGTACAATTATTCCTGTTGCGTTAAGAACAAATTTATTAATTTCCATTCCGCAGTTGGGAAGAACTTTTTCAAAGAGGTTATTGTTTGTTTTTGATTTTAAAACTACCGTAAAGTTCCATGGTTGGCTATTGCATGCAGAGGGTGTAAGGCGGGCAACATCCAGAGCGTATTGAATGTCTTCTTTTGGTACAAGTTTTTCTGGATTAAAGTTTCTGCAGCTTTGTCTTTTTGTTGCCAAATCTAAAAAGTTCATGGATTGTGTCCTTACGCGAGGGATTGTAGGGGCGCCGAAGGCGTTTGCATAGTACAGAGCGACGAGGGCGCCGCTCTGTACTATGCAAATGGAGCGAAAGCGGAACCCCGAAAAGCCCGACCCGCTTGCGGGGCGCGCAAAAAACTATCGACGATTTCCGAACAGTCTAAGAAGTGCTAGGAATATGTTGATAAAGTCTAGGTAGAGTTCGAGTGCGCCGATGATTGCAACTTTTTGGAAGTTTTCGCTTCCATCTGCGTGTACCGAGATGCGCATTAGTTTTTGGGTATCGTAGGCGGTGAGCCCAGTGAAAATAACTACTGTTGCAATTGAGATAATCCAATCTAAGCCGCTTGAGCGAAGGAGAAGATTTACCACTGATGCAATTATGAGGCCTATTAGTGCCATAAAAAGATAGCGTCCTGCTGATGTGAGGTCTGATTTTGTTTTCATTCCGTAGAGGCTCATTCCGCCGAACATTAAAGCAGTTGTGATGAACACTTGTGCAATTGAACTTCCTGTGTACACGAGTAACACTGATGAGAGTGTTACGCCGTTTAGCACTGAGTAAAGGATGAAGAAAAAGCTTGCTTGAGCAACGCTGAGTTTTCTAATTTGGCTTACTAAGTACATTACAAGGGCGAGCTCTGCTATAACGAGTACGAGGTAACCGAATCTATTTCCGAAGATGAGGTTTAATAGGGTGTAGCTATTTGCCGTAAAAAAGGCTGCTACGCCACTAATTGCGAGTGCTGCCACCATCCAGCCGTATACACCAGCCATAAATTTTTGGCGTGTTTCGATGCTTGCGCTTGCAAGGCTTATTGTTTGCATTTGATTTTCCATAGTTTAAATGTACTCTCCTTTTGTAGATTAGTCAAGATAGTAGGCATTAATTACCTTCTACTTCTTCTGCTACCAATAGTTCGTCGATAGTTTTTCCAAACACATCGTTGAGGTCGCCTGAAACAAGTACAACATCGTTTGCATTATCAATGATTGCATATGTTTGACTTGTAGTAGTTGATGATTTTCCTACTGCTAGTGTTCTAAGTACTTCTTGTCCATTTAACGCTTCAACTACAAGGGCCGCACCTTCTTGTAAGTCGTAGCGCTCAGCATTAGAAGCACTTGTGATAGTTCCCAATACTCTTATATCTTTGAGCTGGCCCATCATTCGAGTAAGTGGAAAACCTTCAACTTCTCTTCCATCTTCTAGTATCCATTTTTCTTGGGACTCTACAGTATCTGTAGCCGGTATAACTTGCTTGCTAAATACAATCGTTTCCCCAGTTGCCTGAGTAAGTCTAATACTGGTTATATCTGTATCGAGCGTAATGTTTTTAACCGCGCTTTGAGCACCTTGAGTAATTTGTATAATGTAAATAACTGCAAAAAGTGCAATTAAACTTAACAATACTATTTTTCGTTTTGTCATTATTTATACATCCTTTTCTTTTTGTTTTCCATTGTAAAGCTCAAAAATTCTTTTTCTTCTATTGCTTCGAGTTTTCCAAACGATGAGGCCTGCAACAACTACTAAGAGTGGTAGCATATATTGATTAAAAAGTTGAAAGAACTGTGCTATTACAGGGTCTTGTACCGTGAGTACATTGAGTGAAATGCCCCTTGTTCTCATTCTTGCAAGGTCTTCATTTCCATTAAGGTAGTCAAGTATATTTTGCACAAACATTGCATTTGGGCTTGAACCCTCTTGGTCTATAACCATTGGCGTTGTAATTTGTGATGTTCCTGCTACGATAATTTTTGCTTCTTGAACACTTTGAGAAACATGAGTATTGGTAAGCAATGCTGTATCTTGTGCTTCGTTGTCTGTTTCGCTTTGTGGCTTTTGTGTATAAGCACTTTTAAAGCTACCTTCAACAAGGACGGCAAGGTTTTTTCTTGATTGCTCTTCAGGGTTTGTTGGCGGCGACATATACAAAGGGTTTAAATCTACATTTTCGCTCATTGCCCAAGCTTCATTACTGGTACTTGCGAGAACGGTAACCTTGTTTTCTTCTTCTGCAGTCACTACTATTGGTGCTGTTTGTGGGAAAAATACAAATGATAGGTTTTGAGAAATGACGCTATTTTCGTTCATTGCATTTTGGTGTACCAGTGGGATATAGTAATAGTTTAATTCGCCAAACTGCGGATTTTGCTCTGAAAAGCTTGCGGTATCGAGAACATACTCTGTGCTCACTTCAATACCATATGAACGTAAGAGTTTTTGCAATCCTGTGTCTATAGGTACAAATTGGGCTGGCATTTGCTGTCCATACATTGCTGCCATTTCATCTTGCACTGCATTAAATGGGTCTAGAAATAACGAAAGATTTCCGCCACGAAGCACAAACTGGTCTATTTTATAGAGTTCTTCATCTGTAAAGGCTGTTTTAGGACCGTTAATTACAAGGGTGCTTACACTCGATGGAATATCTACTTCGAGTAAATTGAGCTCTTCAAATGTGTATCTATCTGAGACAAGGTTTGCTAAAAGTGCAGAACCTACTTGGCTATCGGTAATACTTACTTCTCCATGTCCTGTTACATAGCCAATAGTAGTTGACTTTGAAACTAAAGAATCTAAACTATTGGTTAAGTTTTCTTCGAGGGCATCAAGGCCTGCAATAACATTTCCAAAAAATAACTGGCTTGCCATTTCAAGGGGAATTACCCTAAAATTTTCTTCATATGAAAGAACTAATCCAAGTGCTCCTGTGCCGAGCTCTCCATTTTCATCTTCCCAGTCGAGCTGCTGTATTCCATACGTTTCAACAATGTTTGGAATATCTTCTATATCAGGGTTTACTGTCTCATAGAGAATTTTTCCCGAATGTTTTGCGTTGAGGTTTGAATAAGCATTTAATACTGTTGGCTCAATGTCTGAAAATCCTTGAATGTTAAAGTTGGCAAGTTCGGGCGTAACATACAGCGTTAATGACACGTTTCCAGAAAGTCCTGCAAGGGAGCTAACCGAATTAATCATAGAGCTCATGGTTGTTGTAAGGCGGTATTCAAGACCATCACTAGTAGATATGCCGTCAATTATTTCAATTCTATCTGCATAGGTTAGTACTAAGCCCATCCATACATTTTTAAAACCTACTTCATTATTGTTTATTTCTTGTATTTGTACTTGATTTAGACGATAATTTCGTGCAATTTCTTCGTTTTCAGGGTTTTCCATGTCGTAGGCTTCCCATGAAAAATTTTCATTTGCATTGCCGCTATACTCTGTTAAAAGGTCCGTTACATATTGATGAGTAGTGTTGTACGGTGATGGAAGATTTTCTGAAAAGAATACCTTTACAGAGAGGGGCTCTTCTAGGTTTTGTACTAACTGTTCACTTGATTCTGAGAGTGAAAAACTTTGTGTTTTTGTTGCATCTATTCTAAAAAATGCCCTTGTTGATACAAGATTTATAAGGATAATTAGTAGTATAAATAGTAAAAAGTCACTTTTTGGCCCTTTTATCCACTGTATGAGTCTCATGCTGCCCCCTTCTGTGCATTAAGTGTTTTTACGGTGAGGGTAAAAAACAGTGCAATTACCGATGCAAAATAAATAATATCTCTTGAGTCAATTATTCCTCGTGATATTGAGGTAAAGTGGCTTCCCGCAGATAAAAATTGGAAAAAATTTACTGCCCCACTTGGTAAAAAGAGGAGAAATTGATCTACCATTGCGAGAAGTATGCAAATGGTAAATGCTACAAAGAATGCTACAATTTGGTTTTTTGTAATACTAGATGCAAAAATACCAACGGCGCAAAAAGCAGCTGCTAAAAGAACCGCTCCAATGTAGCCACAAATAGTAGCCCCTACATCAAGTGAACCAAAAATGGACGCTGTTATTGCATAGCTTATCGTTGGAACGAGCATAATGACTGAAAACTTTAATGCTGCTAAAAATTTCCCCGTAACAACTTCAAGCGTGCTAACAGGAAGTGTCATAAGTGTTTCCATTGTGCCTGTTTTTTGCTCTTCTGCAAAAAGTCTCATGGTTATAGCAGGAATAAAAAAAGCGAAGAGCAGTGGAAGGTTTACAAAAAATTGGCGAAGTTCTGCTCTATTCATTAAAAAGAATAGTGAAAAAAACAAAAAGCCTGAAAAAGCTAAAAAGAGGCCCATAACAATATACGCAACAGGACTTGTAAAATAAGCCAATAGCTCTCTTTTCATAATTATTAGTGCAGGATTTTTAATAATGGTTTTTGTATTACTCATTAGTTGTCTCCTCCTGTTGTAAGTGTTCTAAATACGTCTTCTAGGCTATTTCTTTTTAGTGAAAGCTCGTAGAGGTCCCAGCCTTTGTTTGCGATTATCTTTGTAATATCGGGGCGAACTTCCTTTGCTTCGCCAATGGCTGCTAGAACAGCTCCTTTTTTTGTAGCCGATGATGGAACGGTTACTTCCTCTGAAGACTCATCAATAATGGTAATTGATTGAATTCCATCTATGTTTTCAATTGCATTTTTGAGGTCTTTGCTTGAAGCTCCTGAAACTTGAACACACACGCTCGTTGCATTTGCATAGCGGCTTCTTAATTCTGCAGTTGGGCTATCTGCAACAATTTTACCATTAGAAATAATTACAACGCGGTCGCAAATCATTTCTACTTCACCCAAAATATGTGTTGAAATAATAACGGTGCGTGTTTTACCTATTTCTTTTATAAGACTTCTTACCTCAGTAATTTGGTTGGGGTCAAGTCCACTGGTAGGCTCATCAAGTATTAAAATTTCTGGGTCATTCATTAGGGCGTGAGCAAGTCCAACGCGCTGCCTATATCCCCTTGAAAGATCTGAAATATTTTTATGCATTACATCTTTTAGTCCACATGATGCACACAACACCGGTATTTTTTCTTGTGGATTTTCATCATGCATTTGTGCTACGTATGCAAGGTAATCTTGCACAATCATATCACCATATAATGGAGCAGATTCTGACATATAGCCAATTTTTTTCTTAGAGGCCTTTTCATCTTTTGTGATGTCTTGTCCATCAATAATAATTTCGCCATTATCTGCACTTAGGTAGCTGGTAATCATTCGCATTGTAGTTGTCTTTCCCGCTCCATTAGGCCCCAAAAAACCGACAATTTCGCCTGTTTTTATTGAAAACGAAATGTCGTCCACAGCCTTAAAACTACCGAAAGAACGCGACACATGCTTTAGTTCAATCATAGATTCCTCTCTTAATTTTAAAATACGTTTAATAGTATAGCACCGTTTTCTTAAACGAGCCTTAAAAAGAATATCAAAAAACAATTGAAAAATCAAGAATACAAGGCCATTGTGTTTTGTGCGCAACCCGCCAAAAATTTCCTGCACTACGAAGAGGGCTCGACGGAGTTTGTCCTGAGCGAAGTCGAAGGACTCGGTGTGATAGTCTGCGTGGTAGACGCAATAGAGTTTAAACCCTTAAAAGGTAAAAATCTGTGTAATCTGTGGTTTAAAAATGACCAATCTTGGTGGTAAAGCAAAGATTCCTACGCCACGAAGGGGATACCTCGACTAAAGCTCGGTATGACTGGCTAGCTTGTGGTAGATGCCCCCCATCCTTTACATCCTGCTCATCAGCGGCTAAACCCTTAAAAAGTCACTTTTTTTCAAAAAAAATCTTCAAAATGTGTATAAAACTGCAAATAAAATACTAAAACATATATGTAAATTAATTTCATAAAATTTTTAAGGAGGCACTTTATGCACATAAACATTCCAGACTTTGTATACCGCCTACAAGAGGGGCAAGAAATAATTTCGCCAAAGGTAGACTTTGCCTTTAAGAAGTTTTTTGGAGCAGAAGAAA